>JAYTUV010000094.1:0-21175 GCA_043744395.1 Aestuariivirga sp. | reverse complement strand
ATAAAGATTTCCGTGAGGCGCGAAAACAAGCACGAGTGACTATTGGTCATGATGTTTGGATTGGGCACGGTGCGATTATTATGCCGGGTCTTATCATTGGCCATGGTGCTGTTCTAGCGGCAGGTGCTGTTGTAACTAAAGACGTTGAGCCTTTTGCCGTAGTTGCTGGAGTTCCTGCAAAGCGCATTAAATGGCGCTTCAAAAAATCAATCCGTATACGGATCATGAATCTCGCATGGTGGGATTGGCCGCATGATCAGTTAGAGAAAGCGGTTGATGATATGCGTGTGCTTGAAATTGAAAAATTTCTCAAAAAATATTCATTTTAAGCGACTTGAAAATTGCGACCACAAGATATATGTAACTAAAACTGATACATAATATATTCACTGAACAGGATGAAGACATGAGCTTTCTCAAGAATTTGAATTGGCGCTACGCCACGAAAAAATATGACACCTCCAAAAAAATAACACAGGCTGAGTTGGATCAGATTCTTGAGGCCATTCGTATGGCACCGAGTTCAAACGGCTTTCAGCCGTATGATGTTGTTGTGGTAAATAATGTTGATTTGCGTGAGAAGCTAAAAGCAGCTGCGTATAATCAAGTCCAAGTGACCGAAGCGTCGCATTTTCTGGTTTTTGCAGCTTGGGATAATATTACTGAACACAACCTTGGTAAGGTGTTCGACGTCTTGGCCGAAGTGCGTGGCCCCAGCGAAGCCCTCGCTGAGCGCCGCAAGAGTTCCATAGCGGGCTTTGCTGCTAAACCTGCCGAAGCCAATTTCCAACATGCGGCACAGCAAGCATTCATTGGTTTGGGTTTTGCGCTGGCGGCTGCTGCTGAATTAAAAATTGATTCCTCGCCGATGGGTGGTTTTGATCCGGTGAAATTTGATGAGATATTAGCTCTCAAAGCGCGCGGGCTTCGCAGTGTTGTGGTTATGGGTTTAGGTCACCGCGATCCGGCTGGTGACTGGTTGGTGAATTTGAAGAAAGCCCGCCGATCGAAATCTGAGATGTTCATTGAGATGAATTAAAAAATTGGGCCTGAAATTTTTCAGGCCCTTTTTCTTTTTTTACCTTGTTTGGGATCTGCGTTTTCTTCAAACAGCTCGGCAAGTTTTTCTGTCATCGCCCCACCCAATTCCTCTGCGTCAATAATCGTCACAGCGCGTTTATAATAACGCGTCACGTCATGGCCAATGCCGACAGCGATTAGTTCAACGGGCGAGCGGCCCTCAATATCGGCAATAACTTGGCGTAAGTGTCGTTCGAGATAATTGCCGGAATTCACTGACAAAGTTGAATCATCAACTGGCGCACCATCCGAAATCACCATCAAAATCCGGCGCTGTTCTTGGCGACCAAGCAAACGGTTATGCGCCCAGATCAGCGCTTCGCCGTCGATGTTTTCTTTGAGCAGGCCCTCACGCATCATCAGGCCCAAATTCTTGCGGGCACGCCGCCATGGTTCATCGGCTGACTTATAAATAATGTGACGCAAATCATTGAGGCGACCGGGGTTTGCTGTCTTGCCACCCGCCAGCCATTTTTCGCGTGCTTGGCCACCCTTCCAGGCCCTTGTTGTGAAGCCCAGAATTTCGACTTTTACACCGCAGCGCTCCAGTGTTCGTGCCAGAATATCAGCGCAAGTGGCGGCAACCGTAATTGGCCGCCCACGCATCGAGCCAGAATTATCAAGCAACAATGTCACAACAGTGTCGCGGAATTTGGTGTCTTGTTCAACCTTGAATGAAAGCGCGTGCAACGGATCAGTAATCACGCGAGTCAAACGTGCCGCGTCCAAAACGCCTTCTTCTAAATCAAAATCCCATGATCGATTTTGTTGCGCCATCAAGCGGCGTTGCAGGCGGTTGGCCAAACGTGCGACCACGCCTTGCAAATTTGATAATTGCTTATCCAGATAAGCCCGAAGCCGTGTCAGCTCTTCTGCATCACATAAATCTTCAGCGCTGATTTCTTCATCAAACTGATTGGAAAAAACTTTGTAGAAATTATCATTTGCCAAGGATGAGAATGGCAATTGAGGCCGCCATGGTTCTTCGCCATCGGGCATTTCTTCGCCTTCGGAATCATCAGGCGACTCATCGGAATCAATTTGTTGAGCTTCCATTTCGGCCGCTTCAGATTCGCCCTCAGCGCTTTCCATTTCTTCAGAAGCGGATTGCTCAGATTGTTCTTCTTCGCCTTGTGGTGTTTCCGAGCGTTCGCCGGGGTCATCCTCGGCATCCTGCTCATCATTGTCTTCAGAACTATCCGGGTCTTCGCCCAGCTCGTCGGCCATATCCAAAGCGGCAATCAAATCACGCGACAAACGCGAAAAAGCTTGTTGATCATGCAGCGCGTCTTCAAGACCCGTAATCTTTGGCCCCGCCTTTTTATCAACCCAATCACGCCAGAGATCGACAAATGGAGACACAGACGGCGGTGGCTTGAGGCCCGTTAATTTCTCACGTACGATCAGACCAACGGCTTCTTCGAGTGGCGTGTCTTTGCGGTTGCCGGAACGGTTCACAACAGTTTTGCTATATTTATCATCAAGCATCGCGCTCAGATTATCGGCAACACCAGACATTGCACGTGAACCAATGGCTTCAATGCGGGCTTGTTCCACCGCTTCAAAAACGGCGCGTGCGTTCTTGCCTTCGGGAATATATTTGCCGTGCACAGATTCAGAGTGATTGGCGATCTTCAGCGTGAAACTGTCAGCCAATCCACGCGTGATGGCAATGTCCTTGGCCGATGCCGCGCCCGACACTTGCGGCAACTTAATTTTATGACCCACCAGTTGCGCCTGATCATTGCCAAAACTCACGGTGAGTTCAGGGTCAAGCGCCATCGACTTCATGGCTGTGCCCAACACTTCTTTGAAGCGTTCGGCGCGGTCGTCTTTTGCTGCGGCCATGTTGTCGCCGCCTGAATTAAGTTAGAGCAATGCGCGAAGCAGATTCAGGCAAGTCTTCACCAAAGCAACGTTGATAGAATTCGGCCACAATGGCGCGTTCCAGTTCATCGCATTTGTTCAAGAAAGTCAGGCGGAATGCAAAACCAATGTCACCGCCAAAAATATCAGCGTTTTGCGCCCAAGTGATAACAGTGCGAGGGCTCATGACAGTTGAAAGATCGCCCTGCATAAATGCATTGCGCGTAAGATCGGCCACGCGCACCATATTGCCAATGGTCTTTTTGCCTTTTTCACTGCTGTAGGATTTGTTCTTTGACAAAACTACACCCACCTCTTGCGCATGTGGCAAATAATTCAGCGCACTGACAATTGACCAACGATCCATCTGCGCTTGATTGATCTGTTGTGTGCCGTGATAAAGACCTGTCGTATCGCCCAAACCCACAGTATTGGCCGTTGCAAACAAACGGAAAGCAGCATGAGGGCGTATAACGCGCGACTGATCGAGCAATGTCAACTTGCCAGACGATTCCAAAATCCGCTGAATCACGAACATCACATCTGGGCGACCAGCATCATATTCGTCAAACACCAGAGCCACGTTATGTTGATAAGACCAAGGTAGAATACCTTCTTTAAATTCAGTGATCTGCTTGCCGTCTTTCAAAACAATTGCATCTTTACCGATTAAATCAATACGGCTGATGTGACTGTCCAAGTTAATACGGATGCAAGGCCAGTTGAGGCGTGCGGCCACTTGTTCAATATGGGTGGACTTGCCGGTGCCATGATAACCCGTGATCATCACACGTCGATTATGGGCAAAGCCTGCGAGGATGGCGAGAGTGGTTTCCTTGTTGAACAGATAATCTTCATCAAATTCCGGCACGTGTTCGCTGCGCTCAGCAAAGCCCATAACTTGCATATTGGATTCAAATCCAAAGAGCTGGCTCACAGACATTTTTTGATCGGGCAGGGTACTCAGGGCGGCAGTCGTGGTCATTTTGGAAACTCACAAGAAATAAAAATTTGTATTAGTGGATTGAATTCAATGCGGCAAGCTTAGCAAAATCCTGTCGCACGCAAGGTGTCATAGGCTTTTATCACCGCGTTCAAAGTGTCTTCATTGGCTCTACTGCCATTGTTTGAATCAGGATGCAGTCGCTTGACCAAAATCTTGTATTTAGATTTCACTTCGCCTGGCGTTGCATCATCTGGCAAGCCCAGTGCACCTAATGCCTCAATTTCGTTGCGGCGCAGGTTGCGACCATGTTTGGCATGAGAAGTGATTTTTTCCTTTAGTAACAAACTCAGCGGATCGTCAATGTTTCGGGCAGTGCGCCGTGAAGCCCCAATGTGCGCGGCGCTGTTTTGGCCGGGCTTCCATGTGGGTCTATGGCCCATTTGCGCATCTTTTCTGAAGGCTGCTTGTTCATCATCCTTCATGCCGTCAAAATAATTATAGGTCTTATTGTATTGCTGCACATGTGCTGTGCAATAATTCCAAAATAATCCATCAAAGCCACGGCCTTTTGGCGCTTTGTGTTTTGCAGGCTTATCACAACCCACCCATTCGCAAGGCGTCAGCTTTGCTTCTTCGGCCTCTTTCTTGAGGACTGAAGGTGATTTTACGCGGATTCTATCAAAAATACTGGAGTTGAGTTTCATTGTGCTTATTCAAGTTTGAAGGATCAGTGATTATGCTATCATGTGCGTTAATTCGCAACTGAGAACGTAAGAAATATGCAATTAGATTTAGGGCCAGTTGGCCAAATTATGGAAGCGAAACTGGTTGCGGCATTTTCGCCCTCGTTTTTAGAGCTGATTGACGAGTCGAACCAACATCATGGGCACAGTGGCGCACACCCCAGCGGTGAGAGCCATTTCAGGGTTAGGATCGGTAGCGCCGCATTTCAAGGCAAAACCCGTGTGCAACAGCACCGTCTCATCAATGAAGCGCTGTCTGTTGAATTAAAGGCGCGGGTTCACGCATTGGCCATTGAAATTGTTTAGCCCGTTTTGGATACTTCTTTTGCGGGTTCAAGTTTTTTTACGTTGATCAAGGATAGTTGTTGTTTGCGTTTCTTGATAACCTCAAAACGGAAGCCGTGAAACGTGAAAACTTGGCCCGCATCAGGAATCATACGTGCCTCATGAATCACAAGCCCTGCCACAGTAGTCACTTCTTCATCCGGTAAATTCCAGTCGAATGATCGGTTGAGATCGCGCAAGGGCACAGTGCCTTCAATGTTAAATGAACCATCAAGCTGTTTGCGAACGCCAGTGGTGACCGCGTCAAATTCATCCTTAATATCACCTACAATTTCTTCAATAATGTCTTCGAGTGTGATGAGGCCTTGCACCTCGCCATATTCATCAACAACGATTGCAAAGTGCATTTTGCGGCGGAGAAAAGCGTTAAGTTGGTCAGTGAGTGGGCGCGTGTCGGGCACAAACCACGCGGGGCTCAAGATGTCGTCAAGTTTTACTTTGGTGGAATCACCATCATTTTCCTGAATAGCTGCAAACAGGTTTTTGGCATGAAGTATTCCAATGATATTGTCAGGGTTACTCTGCCAAACTGGAAGCCGCGTATTGCCGCTTTTGAAAACCTGTTGAATGATAGATGCAATGGGATCAGCCCCGTCAATCATCATCATCTTCGTACGATGTATCATGATGTCAGCAACTTCAAGATCTTTGAGATCAAGAATACCTCCCAACATGTCGCGGTCTTTTTTGACGAATGTGCCTTCTTTGTGGTGAAGGTCGATGGCACCTCGCAGTTCATCATGCGCTGAGAGAATGCTCACAACATTACTGGTATCAACGCCAAATAGCATCAGAGTTTTTTTAACGATGTATTCAACCGTCATCACGATGGGCCCGAGAATGGCCACAATCAAACGCATGACGGGGGCCACACCCGTTGCCACTCTGTCGGGGTAAGCAATGGCATAAGTTTTCGGCATGACTTCAGCGAAGATCAGAATAATCACTGTCATGATAATTGATGCAATCACTGCACCAGCATCGGAAAACACCTTGACCAATGCTGCTGTTGCAATTGCTGATGCTGTGATGTTTGCCAAGCTATTGCCCAGCAACAACGCACCTATCAATCGCTCAGGCATGTCTGTGAGTTTCAAAACCATGGCAGCGCGTTTGCTGCCGCGCTTTTCCATCTCAGTCAGGCGCGCACGTGATGCCGTGGTTAGTCCTGTTTCAGAGCCTGAAAAAAATGCTGAAACGAGAATCAAAGCGACAATCGAAACGATCGCCCAAACGACATCATAATTCATAGTTGGTTCAGATCCTTGTTAAGGAAAGATAATACGTCAGCTTCCGCGACGCCCTTGGCTATGAAGGTTTCGCCAATTGATTTTGCCAAGATAAATGTAAGCTTGCCGCCGACTGCCTTTTTGTCCTGACGCATGAGCTCAACGAGTTTTTCGTTGGATGGAAGCGTGCCCGGAATTTCTGATACGTGAGTTGGCAAGCCGGCGCGTTTAAGGTGTTTGATAATGCGTTCGTTTGTGCCCTTTGCACAATAGCCAAGATATTCTGAAAATTTAAATGCTTGCACCATACCAATCGAAACACCCTCGCCGTGCAGCAAGCGGTCGGAAAATCCTGTTGCCGCTTCCAGCGCATGGCCGAATGTATGACCAAGGTTCAGTAAGGCGCGGACGCCGGTTTCAGTTTCATCTTCGGCCACAATACGCGCCTTCATTGCACAGCTGGTTTGCACAGCATGGGCCATGGCTGAAACATCATTTCCGCCAGAGATAAGGGTTTCAACATTCTCGTCCAGCCAATCAAAAAATTTTGCATCGCCCAACATTCCATATTTGGCAATTTCAGCATAACCCGAAGCCCGTTGGCGCTTTGGCAAAGTGTTGAGCACATCAAGGTCTGCCAGCACCGCGATAGGTTGATGGAACGCGCCAATCAGATTTTTGCCAAGAGGTGAATTGATGCCCGTCTTGCCGCCAACAGAGCTGTCGACTTGCGCTAATAGTGAAGTTGGAATTTGAATGAAGTCCACACCTCTTCGCAAAACACTTGCTGCAAATCCTGTAAGATCGCCAATGACACCGCCACCAAATGCAATCACCATATCGCGCCGTTCCACACCTGCGGCCAACAAGCCATCGCAGAGTTCAGCCAGATATTTGTAACTCTTAGTCGTTTCGCCGTACGGCAAAATAATTGATTTCGTTTCAATGCCGCTGGCCGCGAGCGATTTTTCGAGCGTTGCAAGATGTGCCTTGGCCACGTTTTCGTCAGTCACAATGACTGCAAATGGTCGCTTTAAAAGTGGAGCAATCAAGTTTCCAGAATTTGCAATCAGGTTCTGGCCAATTGAAATGTTGTATGACCGTTCCGCAAGATTGACAGCAACAGTATGAAGAATATTAGCGCTACTCATTATGTTTAACGTCCAAGCCCTCAAAATCTGCCAAAGCTTTGATCACATCGTTCACCATTTGCCCATGTTGCACATCGCGGCTTTCCACTGTGATGTCTGACAGCGCATAGATTGGATAGCGTAGGTCGATCAGCTTTTTCATTACAGATGCAGGATCGTCATTTTGTAAAAGCGGCCGATCATTGCGCTTGGCCACGCGTTTCAGCAGCACATCAAGATCAGCTTTCAACCAGAGCGAAATACCTTGGTCTTTGATCTTTTCGCGCGTTTCAGAATTCATGAACGCTCCGCCACCCGTTGCCAAAACTTGTTTGCCATTTTCAAGCAACCGCATGATTACGCGGCGTTCACCCTCGCGGAAATAACCCTCGCCATGATCGTTGAAAATTTCGGGAATGGTTTTCCCTGCGGCCACTTCAATTTCATGATCGGCATCAACAAACGGAACATCCAGCTTTTCAGCCAGTCTGCGACCCACGCTAGTTTTGCCAGCACCCATCAATCCCACCAAAACAAGGGCGCGGTTTCCCAGTTTTTGATGAGCAAATTCAATATCTTTAGAGTTCGAGCGTCTGGCCATGGTGTTCAGTTGGAGCTTTTAGAGCAAGCTGGGCTAAATCGCAAAGCGGCCTTGACATGCCATACTTTGTCCATACAATAGATAGATGAAGAAGATTGTTTGGAATGAAGGCAAAGCATTAACATTACAAAACGACAGCTTGCGAGGAAACGTTAGCTTCCAGGAGATAGTGTGGGCCATTGAGGAAGGCAGAATACTGGATGTCATATTAAATCCCAGTTCTAACTTTAGTAATCAAAAGATGTATGTTTTGAATATCAATGATTATGCTTTTTGTGCTCCGTTTGTTGAAGATGATAACCATATTTTTTTGAAGACAGTGTACCCTAGTCGAAAATACACTGCGATGTATTTGAAGGATTCGTTGAAATGAAAAAAATTCCGGTCATTGGTTCGTACCTCGATGAAGAGGAAAAGGCATTAATTGAGGCGATTGAGAATAGTGATGCGCCGACGATTAGTGTCCTAACGCCAGAATTACTGAAAGATCATCAAGCTGCGGCCCGCGCCACTTTGAATGAGGACCGCACTAAAATTTCGCTTCGGTTGCGGAAGTCAGACTTGCGGCGTTTGAAAGAGCGTGCCTTACGCGAAGGGATGCCTTATCAGACTTTGATTGGCTCGATTTTGCACAAAGCTGTAAGCTGAGGATATTCAAGAGTGCCAGATACCGTAAAATTTGTTTTTGTTGTTGGGCTGATCGCCGGTGCGATTTATGGCACAGCTTTGGCCTTGGCTAGTTTTCCACCCGAGCAATCTGAAATCATAAAATCATTGCCGCATGAAAAGCTCCGCCAAAAATAACGGCGCCGATCAACGATTGATTGGCCGGTTTCTGGAAATGATGAGCGCTGAGCGGGGTGCCGCAGCTAATTCATTGGCCGCTTATGGTCGTGATTTGCAGGGTTATGTTGAGTTTCTAAATGCTAACGGAACATCGGCGTTGGTTGCAAAAACCAATAACGTCAAAGATTTTCTGGGTGAAGCCGAGCACCATGGGCTGGCTCGCAGCACAGCGGCACGGCGGCTTTCGGCGGTTAAACAGTTTCACCGGTTTTTGCATGGCGAAGGACTGGCCAAAGAGAACCCCGCCGTGATCGTTGAAGGTCCACGCGCCACAAAACCCTTGCCTAAAATATTGAACGAAACAGAAATGCTGGCGCTTTTGAACGCGGCAACAGAAAAGGTTCAAAAATCTGTAGGACTAACGCGGTTCAAAGCGATGCGGATGCAATGTCTGCTCGAGCTTTTGGCTGCAACAGGCCTTCGGGTCTCCGAACTCGTCGGACTTTCATATCGAACGGCGCTCACGGGCGACGGCTTTCTCACCATCAAGGGCAAAGGTGGGCGGGAACGTATGGTGCCGATGTCAGACCGTGCGCGCGGCTTCTTGATTGATTATGTGAAAGCGTTGAAACTCAATAGTAAAGAAGAGCCAAAACATTTGTTTCCGTCGCATGGCGCAAAAGGCCAACTCACGCGCCAGCATTTCGCGTTAGAGTTGAAATCCTTGGCCCGCGCAGCTGGTCTTGATGCTGAGAATGTGAGTCCCCATGTATTGCGGCACGTCTTTGCGAGTGATCTCTTGGCGCATGGTGCAGATTTGAGGGCGGTTCAGCAAATGCTGGGCCATGCTGATATTTCAACCACGCAAATCTATACCCATGTGCAAGTGGGCCGCCTTAAAGAAGCCGTGGAAAACTTTCATCCGCTATCTAAACCCGCCGGAAGCAAGAAAAGTTGACAAGCGCGGCTTGGACCTTCAGTAACGTGACACTTAAATGACCCTTGAGGAATTATGCAGGCATTTTTAGATTTTGAGACCCCTGTTGCTGAATTAGAGGGCAAAATTGCGGAGCTTCGCGCCATGGCGCAAGGCGATGCCAAGATGTCTATTGCCGATGATGTTAAATCATTGGAAAAAAAATCAAACAAGATTTTGGCAGATCTCTATTTGTCCTTAACTCCTTGGCAAAAAGCCCAAGTGGCAAGGCACCCTGAGCGCCCACATGCTTTAAACTATATCGAGACCTTGATCACCGATTTTGTGCCTTTGGCGGGTGACCGTAAATTCTCCGAAGATGAAGCCGTGGTCGGCGGTCTTGGCCGTTTTGAAGGTCAGCCTGTTGTGGTTATCGGCCAAGAAAAAGGCTCTGACACCGCAAGCCGTCTCAAACATAACTTTGGCATGGCAAAGCCTGAGGGCTACCGTAAAGCTGTGCGCTTGATGGAGATGGCTAACCGTTTTGGCCTTCCGGTTTTAACCTTTGTTGATACGTCAGGTGCTTATCCCGGCGTTGAAGCCGAAGAGCGCGGCCAAGCTGAGGCCATTGCGCGTTCAACTGATTGCTGCTTGTCGCTCGGCGTGCCGTTGGTTTCAGTCATCATCGGCGAGGGCGGTTCAGGCGGCGCAATTGCCATTGCCACTGCCAACACGGTGTTGATGTTAGAGCATTCAATTTACAGCGTTATTTCGCCAGAAGGTGCTGCCTCAATTTTGTGGCGCGATCCGGCGCGGGCCAAGGATGCGGCTGTCGCCCTCAAAATCACGGCGCAAGACTTGAAGAAATTCGGTGTCATTGATGAGATCATTCCTGAACCATTGGGCGGCGCTCACCGTACCCCTGCTCAGGCGATGCAATCAACAGCCGAAGCCATTGCACGCACATTGAATGCGTATTCGGGCTTGTCGGCAGACTTATTGCGAACACAGCGCCGTGAGAAATTTTTGAATATCGGTCGAGGGTTATAGTCGCGCTCGTCCAAATGGAGTGAGACAATGGATCTATCGCGCAGAAGTTTGATCGGTGGTCTGGCTACATTGCCATTGATCAATACAGCCCGCGCCCAATCGGCCCCCTCACTCACGATCACGTCACGCATTTTAGACGTTAAGGGCAAAGCCGCGAAAGTGTTTGGCATCGTCGGCCCCAACGGTAAGTCAGGTTTGGAAATGGTGTTGGGTCAGCAATTTCAATTCAATCTGAAAAACGAAACAACAGAAGAAACCGCGATTCACTGGCATGGCCTCACACCGCCAACGGCCCAAGACGGTGTTCCGATGTTGTCCGGCCCCACACTGAAAGCGGGCGAAGCACGGTTTTATGATTTTGAAAACACCAAAGCTGGCACGCATTGGATGCATTCGCATTTGGGCCTGCAAGAACAGCGCATGTTGGCAGCGCCGTTGATTGTTCATGAACTCCAAAAACAATTGTTCGATGAGCAAGAACACGTTGTGATGCTGCATGATTTTTCATTTCGTGCGCCAGAGGAAATCTTGGCTGGTCTGCGAAAAGGCATGGAAGAGATGCCGGGCATGGTGATGATCAATGATGTAGCTTATGATGCCATGCTGGCCAATGACCGCACACTGGATGATCCAGAAATTTTGCGTTGTGAAGTCGGTGGGCATATTCGACTTCGCATCATTAATGCGTCTGCCTCAACAAATATGTGGATTGATTTAGGTACGCTCGATGGCGCTCTTATTGCTGTCGATGGCAACACGGTGTTTCCAGTCAACGGCAAACGTTTCCCACTGGCCATTGCGCAACGTGCTGATATTCGCATCGCCTTGCCTAGCAATCCGGGCGCTTGGCCAATTCTGTTCCAGTCGGAAGGAACAGCATTGCGCAGTGGCATTATTGTGCAGGCGGGCAAGGCTGAAATTGTTAAGATTTCGGATCAAGGCGAAGCAGGCGCACCACTAGATTATTCATTGGAAGCACAATTGCATTCTGCCGCTCAAGTGTTGAAAGAGCCAGTCGACAATCCGCAATTTTTTGCCCTCACTGGCAGCGATAAAGATTATATCTGGGGCTTCAATGGCAAGGCCATGATGCATGATATTTTGTTCAATGTGCGCGAGGGCGAGCGAGTAGAAATCACCATGCAAAACCAAACTGTCATGGCCCACCCTATGCATTTGCACGGGCATTATTTTAAAGTTGTGGGGGTGGGCGACAAAACCATCGACGGTGCTGTGCGCGACACAATTTTAATCCCCGCAGGCGAACGTGCCACCATCCAATTCGACGCCAAAAACCCCGGCACGTGGGCGTTCCATTGCCACCATCTCTATCACATGAACAGCGGGATGATGGCGGCTATGGGGTATGCGGGGGCGGCTTGAAGGGAAAAAAATGGAGTTGACTCTATAAAACTTGTTCTTTATTTGTTCCAATCATTAAACCGTTGAGAACGCTAAGGTGGACTGGCTAATACCTTTGGCGCCGTCTAATAAATGTTACGGAGTTTAATTTGATGGATGGGGCTTTGAAGTTGACAGGTGTTAGGGCGCGAAAAGACGGCTCATCTTTCGAACAGTTTGGATTGCCGGATTTACAATTAAATTTCGTTCAGCAACGCAATCAAATTATTTTGGGCGACTCAGTAGAAGTTTTAAAAACGTTTCCGAAGAACTCTATCGATTTGGTAGTAACTTCTCCACCATATAACTTGAAGAATTCGACCGGTAACGGCATGAAAGATGGTCGCGGCGGTAAGTGGAAAAATGCGCGACTAGTTCATGGTTACTCTGACCATGACGATTGTATGCCGCACGACGATTATGTTGCTTGGCAACGAAAATGCCTCACTGAAATGATGCGCGTTGTAAAGGATGACGGCGCTATTTTTTATAATCATAAGTGGCGTGTTCAGGGCGGGTTATTACAGGATAGGCAGGATATTTTATCAGGTTTTCCAATTCGTCAAATTATTATTTGGTGTCGGAAAGGCGGTATAAATTTCAATGCGGGTTATTTTCTGCCAACTTATGAAGTCGTTTATCTCATTGCAAAACCCAAATTCAAATTAGCTCCGAAGGCAAATGCGCTTGGTGATGTTTGGGAATTTACTCAGGATATGAATAATCCTCATCCCGCTCCATTCCCAATAGAACTTGTTGACAGAATTGTCTCTAGTACGACAGCGCAAATTGTTCTCGATCCATTTATGGGAAGTGGAACAACCGCTGTTGCAGCAAAAAAGTTGGGGCGAGACTTTATTGGCATAGAAATTTCCTCTGAATATCGTGAGATGGCTTTGAAACGACTGCGTGGCGAAAAATGGCAGTAAGCTTGGAAGATTTTATTGAAGGACCTTTAAAGGTAGCAGTCATAAACAATCCGTGGCGTAATGCTTACTGGTTTGCACGAATGCTCATATCTAGCGAGAAATATGCTAGAATTGGTACCAATACAAAATTTATCCAAAAACTTGCTGCTGGTTTGCAAATTTTGCTTGCTGAAAACAGCCAAGATGACTTGGTAAAAGTTGATCTTGCTATTTCTTATTTTCGTGGACTCATTGAGGAACGATTTGTTCGCAAGGGTAAAGTCTATGACGGAGCACGTTTGTTTTTTGAGGATGTGTCGAAGAAACTGATCACTTTAGATGACGTGAAGGTTTTCGTTTGCGCTGCAGAATCAATTATTATTCCAATCAATTTAGCTTTGCCATCGATTCCGAGTAATGATCGTGAGTTTACGGTTTCATTTGCCAAATCTTATTTGGACACTCTAGGCGCGAAAGGACTCGGTACTGTCGTAAGATTCTGGGATGACGCGGGCGTGGAGGGTTGTCTAAATGCGGAAAGGCTAGCAGTAGTTAAGGCCTTTACTCATTTGCGCCGCGATTTGAACCACTTGCCTGAGATTGAACTCAATCTGGTATTGACAGCCTTTATGCAAGAGTTTGAACGTAGGCTTGGTCAGAAACGAAAAACTCGAGCTGGTGGAAGTCTAGAAGACGTAGCAAGTTTTTTATTTAGTTATTATGGGATTAAAGCTGAGGAGCGCCCCGAGCATTTCCAAGCTGACATAGAGGTTGATAAATGGGTTCGCTGCAATGATAAGTGGCTCATAGCAATATCATGTAAAAGAACGCTGCGGGAAAGATGGAAACAAGTTTCGTCTTCACCAGGAGTTTTGAGTAATCATAGAATTAAGGAAATTTGGCATTTGATTACGTTTGATGATGACCTGTCGGACGATAAACTAGCGTTACTTGGTGGGCAGAGACATATTTTTTATTTGCGAGACGAGAGTCAACGGTTAGCTATATTTTCGAAGCACAAGGGGCTTAAAGAATACGTACGGCCAATGTCAGCCTTCATAATTGATCTTAAAAAAGAAATAGGTTGAACCTACAACAACTCCACCAAATGTGGAATCAGCGGCAAGTCGGCTGGTGGCATGGGGTAGTTTTTCAAATCTTTCGCAAACACCCACTTCAATTCTTGGCCCTCTGCCCCGCGCACCAAACCTTTCCAACGGCGGCAGACATAAAGCGGCATGAGCAAATGGAAATCTTCATAAGCGTGGCTGGCGAATGTTAGGGGGGCGAGGCAGGAGGTTTCAACATCAATGCCGAGTTCTTCTTTCAACTCTCGGATCAAGGCCTGTTCGGGTCGTTCGCCCGTTTTCACTTTGCCGCCAGGAAATTCCCACAGGCCAGCGAGTGATTTACCCTCGGGGCGCTTGGCCAGAAGCACGCGGCCATCGGCATCAATAAGTGCGACAGCGGCGACGAGCACCAGTTTCATCAGCTGCGATACGACCCATTAATATCAATATAGCGATGTGTCAGATCGCAGGTCCACACAGTCGCCGTGCCCTTGCCCACACCAATATCAGCTTCGATTTTTATGTCGCGGCCTTTCATATGGGGCATGATGTCGGCTTCTTTATAGTTCGCGTCTTTCATGCCCTTGGCCGCCACCACGATGCCGCCGATTTTGATGCGCAATTTATCGCGCAAGGCCTTCTCGCCAGATTTACCTATCGCCATAACAATGCGGCCCCAGTTGGCGTCTTCACCCGCAATTGCGGTTTTCACCAAAGGCGAATTGGCAATGGTCATGCCAATTTTCTTGGCAGCCGCATCTGATTCAGCACCGGTGATTTTAATCTCTATTAATTTCTCAGCACCCTCGCCGTCCTTCACCACTTGCATTGCAAGGTCGAGGCATAAAGCATCAAGTGCGCTGGCAAAGGGTTTTAGGCGCACATCACTGGCTATCTTCAAATCTTTAACTGCGCCCGCCGCACCCGTTGCAAACATCAGCACGGTGTCTGATGTTGAAGTATCACTATCCACTGTGATGTTATTGAAACTTTGCGCAACGGAAGGTGACAATAATTTTTGTAAAATCTTTGCGGGAATGGCAGCGTCTGTAAAAATGAAAACCAACATCGTCGCCATGTCAGGCGCTATCATTCCTGATCCCTTGGCAATGCCGTTGATCGTAACATTCTTGCCGCCGAATTTCACTTGCGCGGTCGCCACTTTCTGAAATGTATCCGTGGTCATGATCGAGCGTGCCGCCATATCCCATGCGTCACCCGAAGCTGTGGCGCCGAGTTCCGGCAGTGCGTTGACGATGGGGGCAGGGTTCAAAGGTTCGCCAATGACGCCCGTTGAGGCTTGAAACACTTCGCCCATTTTGCATTTGAATTGTTTGGCGGCGGCAGATGCCACAGCTTTAACAGTGGCCACACCAGCCTTGCCTGTAAACGCATTGGCGTTGCCTGCGTTGCAAACCAACACGCGGCCTTTGCCAGATTTCAAATTATCAGCACACCAATCAACTGGAGCTGAGCGTGATTTTGAAAGTGTAAGACAACCCGCAACAGTGGTGCCTTCGTCCATCAACGCTAATAAAACATCGGGCCGATTTTTATAGCGAATGCCGGTGGCGGCAGCAGCCAAACGCACGCCTTTAATTTCAGGTAAGTTTGGAAAACTGGCAGGTGCCAGAGGGGAAATTGTTAAAGCCATCTGTCGCCTGCCTTGTGATTGTAAAATTTATTACTGCTTGGGTTCTTCCGGCAAGGTCAAATCGCCTTTGCCGCCTGCGTCTGGCTCTGCTGGTGCGCCACCGCCACCTTGGGCTGCTGGATCATCCGCGATTGCTGGCGTTGCTTGGCCGCCACCTGACTTTTTTAGCGCCTGCGCTTCTGCCTGCGCTTTTTTCAAATCCTCGTCGAGAATTTCAACTTTGGCCGTGCCTTGAAGCCCCGCCAACATGGCTTGAACTTTGTTGCGCACCAAAACGTTTCGAATAGCGCTTTTCACTTGGTCATAAGGCTGGGCCGCGCCCATTTTGCGATCATCCAACCGGATGACATGCCAACCATATTCAGTTTTCACAGGCTTTGACACTTCACCTTGCTTCAAAGCAAAAGTCGCCTTTGAAAATTCGGCAACCATTTCAGGCGCTGTGAAATATCCTAAGTCTCCGCCGTAATCCTTTGATCCGTCCAAGCTATATTGCTTGGCCAAATCTTCAAACTTGGAGCCGGTCTTCAGTTTCTCTTCAATGTCATTTGCTTCTTTTTCAGTCGCCACCAAAATATGACGCGCCCGCACACGTTCAGTCTGGGTAACCTTCGCGGTTTCCTTGTCGTAGGCGGCTTTCACTTCCTCATCAGTGATCGAAGGGCTAATTTTTGTCGCCAAATATGAATCGCGCAATGCCTTAGCCTGATAAGCGGCCAAACGGCGCTTATAATCGTCTGATTCAGCTGCACCTTCTTTGGCTGCCACTTGGGCAATCAAATGGCGCTCGATCAAAAATTCAACAACAAAAGGAAAGCGCAGCTTGGCTGGCATGTTTGGCAGCTGGCTGATCACATCATCAAATGCCATGCGCACTTCAGATGTCTTGATCTCATAGCCATTCACAACGGCCACGGTTGTGTCTTGCCCGTTCAGAGGTGCCGCCGTATCCTGAGCAAAGCTTGCGCTGCTCAAAACAATTCCAAACACTCCAGCGAGAAGTGCCATTTTCAATTTTATGTGATTGCGTGGCATGTGATCCATCGAAGAAATTAAGACCCTAAAGTTGTCCTATATGCAGCCAATGGGTTTGAAACAAGGCAATATTAAGCCTTTTGCTCTGCTGTTGCATCAAAGCAACAGGTTGAAATTGCATGATTTGACGCTTATTTGGCGTTGTATCACCAAAGCTGGTCTAATTATTACGCATTTGAATGTTTCCTCTGAACCAAACTCTGCGCTAAGAGACCGCCAAACACTGGGCAGAAAGCCCGCACGAAGGAACGAATCAGATGCTCGGAATGCTGCGGAACGCTGCCGCCAAGGTTTTTGGAACCACAAATGACCGCAAGTTAGTAGCTTTTCAAAAGCGTGTGCCAGAAATCAATGCTTTGGAAGAACATTATGCTGGTCTTTCTGATGCTGAATTGAAAGATGTGACGGTTGGTTTCAAAGCCGAAGTGGCTGCGGGCAAATCTGTTGATGATCTTTTGCCAAATGCCTTTGCCGCCGTTCGTGAGGCCGCCAAACGCTCTTTGGGTCTCAGGCATTTTGATGTGCAGATGGTCGGCGGCATGGTTTTGCATGCGGGCATGATTTCAGAAATGAAAACCGGCGAAGGCAAAACTCTGGTTGCCACGCTGCCAGTTTACCTAAACTCACTTGAAGGCAAGGGCGTTCATGTGGTGACAGTGAATGATTATCTGGCCAAACGCGACTCGGCTTGGATGGCAAAAGTTTACGGAACGCTCGGCCTCACCACGGGTGTGATCGTTCACGGTCTTGATGATGATGAACGCCGCGCGGCCTATGCCTGCGACGTTACTTATGGAACCAACAATGAGTTGGGTTTTGATTATCTTCGCGACAACATGAAGTATCATCTCGAAGAGATGGTTCAACGTGGGCATCATTTTGCAATTGTCGACGAAGTTGACTCTATTCTCGTTGACGAAGCCCGCACACCGCTCATCATTTCGGGCCCGGTTGATGATCAATCAAGCCTTTACAACACACTTGATGGTTTTATCCCGCAGCTTGTTGCCGCTGATTATGATCTCGATGAAAAACAACGCTCCGTTTCTTTGACCGAAGCTGGTAACGAGCATTTAGAACAATTGTTGGTTGCCGCAGGTGCCATGAAGGGCACGCTTTATGATGCGGCTAATGTGCCGATTATTCATCACATCACCCAAGCCCTTCGCGCCCACACATTGTTCCAACGCGATAAAGATTACATCGTCAAAGATGATCAAGTGGTCATCATTGATGAGTTCACGGGACGCATGATGGAAGGGCGTCGTTATTCCGAAGGCTTGCACCAAGCCATTGAAGCCAAGGAACATGTGGCGGTTCAACCAGAAAACGTAACGCTGTCTTCAGTCACGTTCCAAAATTATTTCCGCATGTATAGCAAACTAGCAGGCATGACCGGCACGGCTTTGACCGAAGCAGATGAGTTTCAAGACATTTACAATCTCGAAGTTATTGAAATTCCGACCAATGTTCCGGTGTCGCGTAAAGATGAAGACGATCAGGTCTTCCGAACTGCCAAAGAAAAATACGCGGCCATAACAGAAACGCTGCGTGATGCAATCAAGCGAGGCCAACCGGTTTTGGTGGGCACTACATCAATTGAAAAATCCGAAGAGCTGTCTGCCTTGTTGCAAACAGCGCAGATCAAACACAGCGTATTAAACGCACGTTATCACGAACAAGAAGCTTTGATTATCGCGCAAGCAGGTGCGCCTGGTGCCGTGACAATAGCCACCAACATGGCTGGACGCGGCACAGACATTAAGCTCGGCGGCAATTTGGATATGCGGGTTGAGCAAGAAGTAAGCGATTTGCCCGAAGGTGCTGAACGCGAGCGCCAAATTCAAAAAATTAAAGATGATATTGAAAGTAAAAAACGCGTTGTTATTGATGCTGGTGGATTGTTTGTCATCGGCACAGAGCGCCATGAAAGCCGCCGCATCGATAATCAGTTGCGTGGTCGTTCAGGTCGTCAGGGTGATCCCGGCATGTCGCGCTTTTATCTGTCGCTGCAAGACGATCTCATGCGGATTTTTGGTTCCGATCGGCTTGACGGCATGTTGAAAAAACTTGGCCTCAAAGATGGCGAGGCGATCATCCATCCTTGGATCAATAAAGCGCTCGAAAAAGCCCAGCAGAAAGTTGAAGCGCGTAACTTTGATATTCGTAAGAATCTCTTGAAGTTCGATAACGTTATGAATGATCAGCGCAAGGTCATCTTCGATCAGCGCATCGGCATCATGAAGGGCGAAGAAGTTTCCGAAACTATTGATGATATGCGTCACGGCGTTATTGATGAATTGATTTCAAAGCACATTCCAGAAAACGCCTATGCTGAACAGTGGGATGCAGCAGGCCTGCGTGAACGTTTGCGCGAAGCTGTGGCAGTTGATTTTCCAGTGGATGAGTGGGCCAAGGAAGAAGGTATTGCAGACGAAGAAATTAAAGAGCGTGTGACCACGACCACAGACACTTATTATGGTTCTAAGCGCGAAAAATACACGCCAGATTTGATGCGCCAAGTTGAGAAATCAGTTTTGCTGCAAACCATGGACAGGCTGTGGCGCGAGCATATCGTTACTGTGGATTATCTGCGTCAAGTTATTCATTTGCGCGGTTATGGTCAGCGTGATCCTTTGAATGAATATAAGACCGAAGGCTTCACATTGTTCTCGGACATGATCACCCGCATGAAAGAAGCTGTCACAAGTCAATTGATGCGTGTTGAAATTCAAACGCAACCAGACGATGACATGTTGCCAGATGCAAGCCAATTGCCGCCCATGCAAGCGCATCACATTGACCAGACGACCGGCTATGATGATGTGGGTGATGCTGGGCCAAACTTTGGTTCATTTGCAACAGCAGCTGCGGGCTTGGCTTTGGCCATTGATCCTAAAAACCCCACCACATGGGGCAAGGTTGGCCGCAATGATGATTGCCCCTGCCAATCAGGCAAGAAATACAAACATTGCCATGGCGCTTATGCTTAAGATTTAAGTGCGTCGGCCAAACGGTGTGACGCACTTCCTGGCTTCAACGGTTTTGGCTGGCTTTCATGCGGCTTCCACGCCATGGCCCACGCCATTTCCAATGTTGCGCGAACCCGGCCATCTTCATCGCAAAAATGCTTATGATAGTGTTCTGCTACTTTGCTGATGAAGCGCTTGGACACCAGTTTGCTACTCCTGCCGACCAACGGATTTGCATATCCAAAATTTTTGATTTCACCCATCAACGCAAAAACATCAGCGTAGCGCACAATCGTTCTATCAACATCTGCCACGGGCAACGCAAGTCCAGCTCGTTGCATTAACCCACCCAATTCACGAACCCCAATCATCGGGGCAACACGTGGTGAAACACCGCCCGTGATTTCGATTTCCGCCTGCAGCCAAGACTCGCGCAATTCGAACAATGTATCTCCGGCAAAAAACGCTACGAGTAGTAAGCCATCTGGTTTTAAACCCCGCGCCAGTTGCGCCAAATGTCCGGGCACATCATTTACGCAATGCAGATCAAGCAGGCTGAAAATTGCATCGTAATCAGCATTTGGCAATTCAACTGCATCACCGTTTACAGGTGCCAATACGTCGAGTTTTTCAACTCCGCCAGAAAGCCTTAAGGTCTCGGCGGCAACGTTTGGATTTTGAGCGATGACGAGAGCCTTGGGAAACTGCTTTAATATGATCGAAAGCCGATCTCCCAATTCTGCTGCCACCATATTTTGCAAGTCATGGCTTGCATTCGCCTTTAATTGGCGTGCAAGATAAAGTCTGCGGTCAAAAATCTGGGGGCTTTGTTCGGTCATGGAAGATGAGGTAGCCGAAGCTGGCTCAAAATTCCAGTTCGCTCATTTGCGCAAAGCTGCGAACCAATATGCGTTGGCCTTTGTTGATCTCATTGTGCCGCCAAAGTGCCTGTCGTGCCGCACGCCCGTCACCCAGGGTGCCAGCCTTTGTGTTGCGTGTTGGTCCAAACTCAATTTTCTTGAAGATCCCGTTTGTGATGTCATGGGCACACCTTTTGCATATGATCAAGGCAAAGGCGCATTAAGTGCCGCGGCTTTGGCTGATCCGCCGCCATGGGATAAGGCAAGGGCTGCCATTGTGTTTGATCAGAATTCCAAAAACATGATTCATGCCTTGAAATATAAAGATCATCATGAGGCAGCATTGCTTATGGTGCGGATGATGGCGCGGGCGGGGCGCGAGCTGTTGGCCGAGTCTGAATATATAATGCCAGTCCCGTTGCACCCCACTCGGTTATGGAAGCGCAGGTTCAATCAGGCGGCATTGTTGGCCAAGCCGTTGGCCGAACAATTGGGCAAACCCTACGCTGCTGATATCATCGTGCGCAAAGTTGCCACGCGCCAACAAGTAGGCCTTGACCACAATGCGCGGGCCAAAAATGTG
>JAYTUV010000093.1:0-5478 GCA_043744395.1 Aestuariivirga sp. | reverse complement strand
GCGATGGGCGAAGCGGCAAAATTCTCAAACGACTGACTTTAGGAAAAACATTCGAACAACGCTTTGGCCTGCCTTACCTCACAGCTCACCGCGCCGATTTGCACAACGCCTTGTTACAAGTTGCCAACGCAAATTCCAGAATTGCAATAAATACCAACACGGACATGACCGATCTATCAATGGGTAGTTATAGCGGCGTCATCGCCGCTGATGGAATTTGGTCTAAAACTCGCACAATATTGTTCCCCGAAGCCGTAGCCATCACAACAAGCGACACATATTTCCGAAGTCTACTGCCGATGCCAGCAACAACCAGCGAAGTAAATTTTGAATGCGTAAACCTCTGGCTTTTCCCCGGCGGACATGTGGTGCATTACCCAGTTGGATATCCAGCTCAGCTCAATCTGATCGCCATAACCAACGGCGCAGAACCAAATTCATTTTTCAAAAGTGCGAGTGAAAACCTAAAAAGCATTTTGGCTCTGCCACCTCAATTCACAAAGTGGCAATCGGCATATGTGTTGCCCCTCAAACAATGGCATCAAGGTAGCATCACATTAATCGGCGACGCAGCCCACGCCACTCTGCCCCATCTGGCCCAAGGTGCTGCTATGGCGTTGGAAGATGCCGCACTTTTACAATCAGAACTCAATTTAAACCCAAAAACCGCATTCGAAAATTTAAGCGCAAAACGAATAGCCCGAACCACGCAACTGCATAAAAGTTCAATGCGGGCTGGCCAAATCTATCATTCATTGGGAGTAATTGCGCAAGCGCGAAATGCAGCATTGAAATTGGCACCCTCTGCACTCGTTCAAAACCAACTCAATTGGATTTACTGTTATAAAATTTGAGGCTGAACAAGTGCCAGCCTCAACACGTTGCTTCATTCATCCACCTGCAAATCAATCTTTTCCACCTGAGGGACGCGCGTTCACATTTTGCGCAATTGGACGACTAAAATCATCTTTGCCGGGCACCTGAATAGAACAATATCGATTTGATCTTTTTGCAACACATTTCACGGCAACCGATTGGCAGTTGTTGTCTTCACCGTTGGACATCCAAACCGGACGACCATAACGCTGAATATGTTGTTTGCAGCAAGCAACAACTTTACCTTTAGAGTTGCCGTGGCACTCGTCAAGAATTGAAGCATTTGCTTGGCCAGCAAAACTCGACATACCTAAGCCAGCAAAGCCAGCAAATGCAAAGGCCAGAGCTGTATTACGTGGGTTAATAAACTTAATCATAATATTCTCCTTTTGGTTCAAGCCATCATGGCTGATCGATGTCCAAACAATGACATTCCTTGGCTGAGCTTAGGCTGAATGGAGCGTTCATCCAAAATTCAGAAAAAACCAAAAGCGTCAAAGAACGTTTTGGAATAATCAGCATATTTATTTCGTAGCTATGATATGACAATTCTGTCGCCAGAAAAAACTTTGGAGGTTTTCTATGAAAATTGTTTCAGCTGCTCTTATATCTCTTTCATTGACCGCAAGTGCTGCATTCGCGGCAGGTCAAACTGCGCCATCAACTGCGCCAAAGCCAGAGACGGGCACGATGACATCACCTATGCAAATGCATTGTAAGACAGGCGAAGTCGTAAAATCGGTGCGTAAAAAGGGCAAGAAGACCACTAAAATCTGCGTGAAATCCACCGTAGGCATTATTCCAGATGACGAGCTTTACACCCAAGGTTATCTGCTTGCCAAAACCGGCGAATATGATTGGGCATTGAGTGCATTCAACGCCATGACAAACAAACAAACCCCTGAGACATTGACCATGATCGGCTATAGCAACCGCAAAGCGGGCCGCCTCGAAATCGCCGTTTCTTATTATGACCAAGCTTTGGCCATTCAGCCAAATTATGTGAAGGCCCGCGAATATTTGGGCGAAGGTTATGTGGCTGCTGGTCGTATCGATTTGGCGAAATTGCAATTGGCCGAAATCGCCAAACGTGCAGGCACGACGTCTGAAGAATATATTGATTTGGCAAAAGCGATTAATGGCCAAACCGTAAATCTATAATTACTTTGGGGGCGTAAGCCATTGAACATGGCTCCGCCCCCAATCCCCTAAACCCAGTCGCTCTGCAAGTGCTGGCAGTAAACCCCGGCAATCATTTTCTAATGTCCATGGCGGATTTATAAGAACCAGCCCTGAACCCGAAAGCCCCCCTTGTGCAAACGCCGCCTTAACGCGCAATTCTACGTGAAGCATATTTGGAATATCCAATGCCTTCATCGTCCCAACAAATTCCGCCACGAACTCTTCGGTCGTTACCGGATACCAAATCATAAACACTGCTGTGGACATTCGCCGATAGCCAAACTCAATCGCTTTGGCCGTGCGCAATGTTTCATCTAAAACTTCAAAGGGCGGATCGATGAGGACCAATCCACGCCGTTCTTTAAACGGGAGCTGCGCCTTCACAGCCTCGATAGAATCAAGCTGTGTTATTTGGATATTTTTGTTTGCAGCATAAGCATCGCGAAGCTCTACGACATCAACCGGATGTAATTCATTTGCGACAAGGCGGTCTCCAACCCTCATCATTCGAGAAACAATTTCAGGCGAACCTGGATAGTAGCGTCCATTGCCGTCTTCATTGAGCGCCGCTAAAATTATACGAAAAGGCGTCAACACCGCTTCCACATCGGGCGCAAAATCATCATCCATTTTGGCAATGCCGCCCAACCATTCTCCGGTTTTGTTGGCTTGCAGCCCTTCAAGATCATAGCGCCCAATGCCTGCATGTGCATCTAAAACAGCAAAAGGTTTTTCCTTGGCTTTCATTAACTCAAGCACCCGCGCCAATACAATGTGTTTTAAGACATCGCCATGATTGCCTGCATGAAACGCATGTCGATAATTCATGCGTGAATCACCACCGCTGCGCCCAATCCTATCAATGTAAATCCAGTAACATTTTGCAACGTGATCGTTTCGCCAAGCCAAAATATCGATAAAATAATGAACACCGCAAAAGTAATCACCTCCTGCATCGTCTTTAACTCAGCGGTGGAATGGACCGCACTACCAATACGATTTGCAGGAACAGCAAAGCAATACTCAAAAACCGCAATTCCCCAACTAGCCGCAATCACAATCCACAAAGGCTTGCTCTTGTAAGACAAGTGACCGCACCATGCCAATGTCATAAATACATTTGACGCAATCAACATAAGAATGGACATAACACCTGCGTATGAAAAATTTGGCACTTTGCTTCCTAAAAAAAGATTTCAGATGTGGCTTATTTTACCGTGAGGGGGGCAGTCAACTCGCGGTGAATGGTTAATTAACTATAAACCTTTAGCCCTCAGAACCATAGTCCAGAAAACGAACTGAGGGCGTGCTTAATGTTTAAGGTAATTGCGATGATTGGGCTGATTTTCATATCGGGGGCAGCGCGCGCAAACGATTTATCGCCATGGTTTGGAAGCGATGCAATCGCGCCCGAACAAATTAAGACTAGGATTTTAACAGATACTAGGGTGGAATCTGTAACAAAACTTGACTGCGCAATTTATGATTGCGCGACTTTGGTAAAAATTGCTAAGCCGGAACGGAAAAGTGCCTTCAATCCTTAATCCTGACACAAGATTGGTTTTGGTAGGCTAATCCAACGGGGGATGTTTAGAAGATGAATATGAAAACGCAGATCATTTTGATGTTAACATCTGCTTGGGCGCTGAGCGCTTGCACAGGCATGAACGTATTTAAGGACTCAGGCGCATCGAATATGCCTAATCCCCCGTCCGCTGCAATCGCGCCAGATCCGCTCCCTCAGACTCCTGCAATCCCGACATCGATAAGTGCAGCACAAATAAAGACTCTCTTGAGCGGAAAAAGTTGGGCTTGGACAGGCCCTAAAAATAGTGGCGTAACACTTTATGCCTCAGACGGTTCTTCTTTAGTGCAAGTAAACGGCAAAGGCACAACCAGCGGAAAATGGTCGGCCAAAGATGGCCAACTGTGCGAAAGCTTTTCGCCCGCCAGCTTTCTGCCGCAAGGCGTTCCTATGAATTGCCAAGCATTCTCTGGTGCGGCGGGCAACTACCGCGTCGGCCAAGCTAACTTCAAAATCGCTTCATAAGCACAACACATTCTCGCCATAAACGAGCCTCGGTCTTGCCTTTCACCAAAGGCATAATGACATCTGGAGAATGATCATGACCACTTTCATCACCCGTCGTTCGGTGATTTTCAGCGCAATTTCAATTTTAGGAATAACATCAGCCGCTCGTGCCGATGCCGAACACCCTTTTTATGGTGGTGGTGGTGGTGATTTCATCGGCGACCCTGCATTGCTGCCCCCACCAGAGTCCCCCACAGATTTCCCAATCGAGAGTTTCGAAAATAAGATTCCACAAAGATTTCGTAAGCAGCAGGTCACATATGGCACCCAAGAAAAACCAGGCACGGTGATTGTCGATCCGCAAAATCGTTTCCTTTATTTTATTCTGAGCGATGACCAAGCCATTCGCTACGGGGCAGGTGTGGGCCGCGAAGGTTTTGCATGGTCGGGCCAAGCGATTATTGGCCTGAAGCGTCGTTGGCCCCGCTGGTTGCCACCTCAATCAATGGTGGAGCGGGATGTAAATGCAGCTAAGTGGGCCAATGGAATGCCCGGCGGCCCGGAAAACCCCTTGGGTGCCAGGGCATTATATCTCTATGCAAACGGTGCAGACACCCTTTTCCGAATTCATGGCACAAATGAACCCCAATCAATTGGCAAAGCCATGTCCTCGGGGTGTGTGCGAATGTTAAATGAAGATGTCGCTGATTTGTTTGACCGCGTGAACAAAGGCACCCGGGTAGTCGTGCTTGGCCCCGGCGACTTGTGATCAATCACAGTCTTGATAGCAGATGCAGCTTGTGGCACATCCCCTAAGATGATGGTGAAGTTTGATCTGACGATTCTGAAATTTACGGCAGCGGCAAGTTGCTTAGCGCTTATTGCTGGCTGTTCGTCATCACCGAACGGGGTTCGCATTACCAACAACGGAACATCGGCAACTTCGTCTAAACAAGGTGCTGCAATCCGAAATCTCTCAGCTGCAGAAATCGGCCAAGCTGTCGTTGGAAAGTCGTTCCAGTTCACACGTTCAAATGGCACCGGGTTCGTGATCTACAATGCTGATGGATCGCTTGATATCACCGACGATCAAAAAGGCGCGGTCAAAGGCAAGTGGAGCACATCGGGCGACCAGTATTGTGAAACCTACGGCACTGCCCAACAAGAATGCGGCGTGTTTAAATTTACCGGTGATGCCTATTTTGCAGCCAATTCAAGGCTTGTTGAGATGAAAGTATAAGTTCCACCCCAGCTTTCGCCAGAGTGGAAAATTCAGTGTTGTCGCTAGTGCGTTTTGATGT
The DNA here is from genome assembly GCA_043744395.1 of Aestuariivirga sp. Lineage (GTDB taxonomy): Bacteria > Pseudomonadota > Alphaproteobacteria > Rhizobiales > Aestuariivirgaceae > Aestuariivirga. The sequence continues at coordinate 87 of JAYTUV010000093.1, read as the reverse complement.
TTCATGGAAACATCAAAAGCGCCATAAGTGATTGTTTTCGATCAATTTATCTTACTTTTGACGATTCCGTCAAAAGTAAGATTGATC
>JAYTUV010000092.1:0-5521 GCA_043744395.1 Aestuariivirga sp. | reverse complement strand
ACCACAAAATCATTCCTCCCCTACTTCAGGGGAGGAAAGTTCGCTTTAGCGAACAGGAGGGGGCTGAGTTTTTGATCAGGCTGGCCCCTCCCGTCACGCTCAAGTGCGTGACACCCTCCCCTGGAGGAGGGGAGGGAAGAGAAAGTTAGTTCCGGCCTTGCGTCAGTGCAATCTTCAACGCAAAAAACGCGAATACGCCTGCAAATGTAAAATCGATTCCGCGCATCACGCGGGGGCGGGTCTTCAGCCAGTGCACTAATTTCTCCGCTCCTAATATCATGACGAGTGATAGCGGGATGTTGATCACTACAAAATAGATGCCAAGAAATAGCATCTTCTGCGTGACGTTAGGATCGGTGGCTGAAACGAACTGGGGCAGGAAGGTTATGAAAAAAAGCACGACCTTAGGGTTGGTGAGGTTGACGGTGATCCCCATCAGAAAGCTCGACCATGGCGATACAACTTTGGCTTTTACATCGCCAACATTCAGCGATGAACCATTGCGAATGGCATCAACCGCCAGCCACAGCAAATATCCAGCACCCACAATTTTCAGAATAAGAAACCCCGTATGTGAGGCAGCAACTAAAGCAGAAATGCCAAAGGCGGCCAGAAATGTGTGGATCACGCAGCCAAAATTGGCCCCCGTGACTGAGGCAATGCCCGCACGCCGACCAGAAGACATGGTGCGCGCCAAGAACAAACTCATATCAGGCCCCGGCGTGATGAACAGAATCACTGAGGCAAGCGAATAAGCGAGCAAAGTTGATGTGTCAGGCATGTAACTCATGGGCATGAACTAAACAAATTCTCTTTGTTGGAACAAGTGATTTCTATTGCGAATCTGTGGAGGAAACGCCCAACCTAGGCGCGGTCAGTAAAGGTGTTTTGAGTTTGGGCAACTTTAATGGAGCACGGGCAACCCAGAACGAATTTCAGAATTCAAATTCAAATCGACCCTGTGCGCACCCTCAGTAAGTGCCGCAGGGTTTTTGATTGATGAATGGCACTCGCGGCTAAGGGCCCTCATCCCCCTTCGGGACCTTCTCCCATTGGTAAGAACCAACGGGCGAAGGCGGCAAAATTATAAGCCTTCGCCCGCGAGCAAAGCGAAGTGGGATAACGTTCCGAAGGGGGATGAGGGCTTCTTAAGACAAGTCCATGTTATCCAAAAACCACCCTTGCAATCCCAAGAAACTCTAGCTATCTAGCGCTCACGCAAGCCTGATCATCGTGGTGATCGTGCGGGAGATTAGCTCAGTTGGTAGAGCGCTTCGTTTACACCGAAGATGTCGGGAGTTCGAGTCTCTCATCTCCCACCATTCCTTTTATTTCACTTCACCCACCGCACCGAATGCCTCATCCGCTGCAATGTCTGCTTTACCTTCAATTGCCGCTTCAAAAATCCGTAATCGTTTGTAGATGGAAAGCAGATCGATAATGCTTGGCCATGACTGAACAAGATACTGCATAGCGCCGCGCACTTCGCCCATTGCGTTTCGCACTTGTTGGAAAACACCAAAAGTGATTGCGCCTGCGGCGATTGTAGGCACTAAGACCAAAAGAGAAACTACAGCATCGGCTTGCAGATAAAGATAGCGGCCAAGATTAAAGTACAAATAATTTGAAAACAGCGTGAAATAGTTTTTCTGAACATTTTTGAACAAGCCTTGAAGAGTCAGTGGTTCAGCGCGATGCTCGGCATCTTCGCCATAGACAAGCTCTTTGCGGTAGGCCGCTTCAACCCGTTGATTTTTAAATTCAAGTCCGGGCAGTCTGATGCCGATAAGCGCCAATAAACCTGTTCCAAATAGCGACCAGACAATTGAAACGATCACAAGTGAATTTGGAACTGCACCAATAATGGGGATAGACGCAACCGATTTAGACAGCACCGAAAGCACGGGGAGAAATGCAATCAATGTCATGACGGAACTCACAAATGAAGCGCCCAAATCCTCTACCAAACGCGCAAAGCGCATGGTGTCTTCTTGAACACGCTGGGATGCGCCTTCAACCTTACGAAGCTTTGGCCAATTCTGAACGTAGAACTCGTTCATCGCGGTGCGCCAACGGAAGGTATAATGGCTTGTGAAAAAACTCAGCAGAATGGCTACGATAATCCAAACAGCAAGAATTCCGACCAATTGCCCCATCCCGCTATACAACTGGCTTTCTGAAATGGTGCCCTTTGTTGCCGGATCGAGTGCTTTCTGAATCAGGTCGAAATAGGGGCCGTACCAATCATTGATAGCGACACTGATCTGAACTTGAAAATAAGTGACAAAAACAATTAAGGCCGACCCGAGAACAGACCAGTTAAACCACTTGTGAGGAGCATATGACCGCCAAAATATTGCAAAAATTCCGACCATCACGACGAAGAACAGATCAAACCAAATATGTGGAGCGGTGGTGAGTGCCATAGCACCGATAACGGATGGCGCGTCCGCTGCGGGGTTCGGTAGACCAATTGCAGAACCCCAATTTTTTGCCGAAAGATTCCATAACAAAATACCAAACAAAGACCACAATGCAGCTGAAGTGAAAAACAGCTTCGGACTTGGAAAAAATGATTTGAACATCTGCTTGGTGTTTCCTTTTTGGCTCTAGATTCGCGTCAGCATAGTCTTTACGAATAGGTTTCAACACAAGATTATGGATAAACAACTTGTCATTTTCCGTGCTTCCAGGTGATTTAGATGTGGCAATAGCCGATTGGTTGCAGACCCAAAATGGGGACATGCTCCGGGCAAAATCAGGCGAGCTGACCGAAAAATATCGGCAAGGCGGAAATTCACGTCATGTTGATTTGGCGGCCTATCTGACCACCCGCATGCCTGCCACCTATGCCGCAATTTCGCGTGTATTGACCGAGGTTGCAAATGTTGCTCCTGAATTTGCGCCGCAATCCATGCTCGATATTGGGGCAGGGCCGGGCACGGCCACTTGGGCGGCGCTGCAACGATGGCCCGAAATCGCAAGCACCGTAATGATCGAACCTGATGTGCGGTTTGTGGAATTGGCAAAAATTTTCGCCGCGCAATCAAACATTCCAGCTTTGAGTTCTGCCACGATCACGCGGGCCAAGTTGAACGAAGCGGACACGAAGGCTGATCTTATTGTGGCGGCTTATGTGTTTGCCGAGTTAGTTGAAAAGGAAGCTGGCCAAATTGCTCTGAAACTGTGGCAGCAGACCCAGCACACATTGATCATCATCGAGCCTGGAACGCCGCGCGGGTTTGCGCGCATTAAATTGGCGCGCGATGCTTTGGTGAAAGCAGGCGGACATATGATCGGCCCTTGCACGCATGCCAATTCTTGTCCGATGACGGAAGGTGCATGGTGCCGCTTCACTCAGCGCTTGGCCCGCAGCCGCGAACACATGCACGCCAAGCAAGCCACAGTTTCGTTTGAAGACGAGAGCTTCAGTTGGATCGCTGTGAGCCGAATGGCCGCAAAGCTTCCCGTCGCGCGTGTCATTGCACCTGTTGAAAATGATAAACATTCAATGACGTTGAAGCTGTGTGACGAGGGCGGGCTGGCAACCCGCACGGTTGCGCGTCGCGATAAGGCGGCATACAAGCGACACCGAAAGTTGGCGTGGGGGGATGCCGTATGGAACAATGAGGAAGATCAAGATGCCTGATTTGGCCCCGTATAAAGCACAAGCTCTGCATTATCTCGATGTTCTTGTCGGTTGGCTTTCAAGTCCGCAATTTTATGCCCAGGTGATTGCGATTATTGCGGCGATCCTGATTGCGCGCATTGCGGCAAAACAAATATCGGCCAAGCTCTGGTTATTCAACAACGAACCGACCGATGGCAAATTGCTACGCTATCGCAAATTGCTTTATTCGTGCCGTGATCTGCTCCGTCCGGTTTTTATAGTCGTATTCTTGGCGGCGGCTGCTTCAATTTGTGATGCGGCAATTGGATCGTCTTGGCTTGTGCGGATTGCAGGCACGGCCGCCAGCATCTCGCTGCTCTATGCCGTGATCAATCGGTTTATATCGGACCCCATGATCAACGCTGCCGCCAGATGGGTGGGCATGCCATTAGCAGCAATTTATATGTTTGGGCAGATGGACGCTTTAATTGGTTGGCTTGATAGCGTTGCTTTGCAGGCTGGCAACATTCGAATTTCAGCATTGGTACTGATCAAAGCAGCGGGATTTGGCGGCTTCTTATTCTGGGCCGGACGCGTGTCATCCAACGCCGGTCAAAAAGTTATTCGCGATCAAAAGTCGGTTGATGTTCAAACCCGCGAGCTGGCGGCCAAGGCCTTGGAATTGGCGGTATTCGGCATCGTCGCACTTTTGCTGATGAATGTGTTGGGGCTTGATTTGACGGCACTTGCTGTGTTGTCGGGCGCTATTGGTGTGGGCCTTGGTTTTGGTTTGCAGCAGATCGCTTCTAACTTTATTTCCGGCATCATTATTTTGCTTGAGCGCAGCTTGAAAGTTGGAGATTTTATTGAGCTTGAAGATGGCCGCAGCGGAACTTTGCGCGACATCAATATGCGCTCGTCCATTTTGACCACTTATGATGGCAAAGATATTATGGTGCCGAATGAACGCTTTATCACGACGCGTTTTGTGAACTGGACCCATACCGATCCGACGCAGCGTTATGAAGTGCCATTTATGGTAAGCTACGATACCGATATTCATAAAGTGTCACCGTTGATTGTTAAAGCGATTTCAAAAGTTGAAGGCATTCTGAAGGCTCCTGAGCATCCCCAATGTGAACTGAAAAGCTTTGGCGATAGCGGCGTGCATTTTACGGCAAAATTTTGGGTGAACGGAATTGATGACGGGCAAAATAACTATAGCTCTGACGTGATGTATGCAATTTGGGATGCGTTGAAAGCTGCCAAAATTGATATGCCGTCGGGTGCGCAATATGTGCGCGTGTCGGCAGCTAAAACTTCAGTCAAGGAAAAATAATGCGCAGGCTTATTTCATCGGGGTCAACATTTGAAAATGATATTGGCTATTCGCGCGCGGTTGTGGATGGCGAGTGGTGTTTTGTGTCGGGCACCACGGGATTTGATTATGCCAATATGACCATTTCCGAAGATGTGGCCGTGCAGGCTGATCAGACATTTAAAAACATCAAAGCGGCAATGGAGCAGGCGGGATTCGCATTGGCAGACATTGTGCGGGTGCATTATCTTTTGCCGAGGGCCGAAGATTTTCCGGCGTGCTGGCCCGTGTTGAAGAAATATCTAGGTGATGTGCGCCCTGCGGCCACCATGTTTGTAGCGGGCTTGGCTGATCCGCGCATGAGGATTGAAATTGAAGTGACGGCGAAGAAACGCGGCTAGAACATTGGGCGTTCAGTGAGTCCAAAAAGCATTCAAAAATCGTCATTCCGGCGCAGGCGGGAATCTATTCAAGTTGAAATCTGAGCCTTTTGATGGATTCCCTAGACTCACAAACGAAGTGCAACACTCTGATAAGGTGTTGCTATGGAACAAAAATACAATCACTTCTCACTTGAAGACCGGATTGTCATT
>JAYTUV010000091.1:0-1446 GCA_043744395.1 Aestuariivirga sp. | reverse complement strand
GCTGACAAACAACGCGTAACAATCCTGTTCACAGCCAATGCAGACGGCAAATCAGCTGACTTGCAGTTAGAGCAAAAAGACAAACTCATCACCTGCTTCTGGAAAGACGCCAAACTGGCCATGGCCGTGACAGGCGACATGTCGCCAGAGCAAATGAAAATCTTGGGGCCCAGCGTCTTCGCGCAAGTCGAAGGCCGGCCCGGTGTTTATGAGCGGACAAAGGATTAACCGCCCAGAAACCTAGTCGGCAAACGTGATTTGCCAATTCGGAAATTCTAAATATATTCGGAGATACAAAGGATCACTTTTATGAGTCTTTCAGATATTAAAATTTCAAGAAGTTTAGGAATTGGTTGTTTGATGTGCTGCGCAACGAAAACTGCCATGTTGCTGAGCGGCGCAAGTGTTGTTGCGCTTAATCAAGGCTTGCTGCCAAGCACGCTCTGCGCATTCAGCTTCGGCCTGTTATTCATCGCCATGCACAGCATCCATTCGCGCGAGGCCCAAGCGAAACTTTGTCCAGTTAAAGCCTAATAGGCAATCGACTGCGTTCAATAACCGCTTGGCCTAATCTAAAATCTGATAATGCGCTTCTGTCGTGATGCCATTGTTGATCGGCAGCAAATCTTGCGGGCAGGCGGACATCACGATGGTCGCATCAATCTCGGCGCGGAATGTGGCGCTGTCGCCGGGTTTGCACAAGCAATTGCCCCATTCAAGTGTGCCGTCCTGCCGCCATGGGATATTCATAAACAAGTTGAGCGAGTCCGGCGTATAGGGCACGAAAATTCCCAGCGCCGCCAATCCGGCATGCATGTTATCACGGCAATTGTCGTGATAATGGGTGCAGCCCAAAAGCCCATATCGTTCATTATCGCAAGGTGCAATCAGCGTGTCGTGTCGGCCGGGGGAATTGTCTTCCGTCATGGTTAGAATGGCGCGGCGATGATTGCTGATCATCTTGTCGCCAGCGATGGGATAGAGCCGTGACCAGAACGCGCGGCAATGTTCCATGCCCATATATTCGCGCAAATCGCCAGCATTAAACGCCCAGAAATCCACCACCTGATTGCCATGGGTGTTGATCACCTTGATGGAATGACCAGCCTGCAAGCGTGCGGCCACGCCACGGCGGGCGGGGATGGTGATCATTTGGGTCATATGGCGCTCCTGTTTCACAGCACTTTATTCTGCAAAGCCTTCCTGTTACAAGCGCCGCAGATTCATAAAGATTGTAAAATGACCGACGCACCGAAAAAGACTGATCCCAAGAAAACGGATAGATACCGCGAAACTGTGTTCCTGCCGAAGACTGACTTTCCTATGAAAGCTGGCTTGCCGCAAAAGGAGCCAGAGCTTTTAAAGCGTTGGGCGGATATGGATTTGTTCAAGCTGCTGCGCGAGCAATCCAAAGGCAAAGAAAAATTCGTGTTACATGATGGCCCG
>JAYTUV010000090.1:0-5602 GCA_043744395.1 Aestuariivirga sp. | reverse complement strand
CAGGTGATCCGGTAACTTCACGATCCTCGTTCGATGTTGATTATGCCGCTATGACAATGTCATCGTCTTTTTAGTTAAATGCACTGTCACCGTAATCTAAATGCACTGCCACCGTAATCCTTTGAAAAAAATCAATATCAATCGCCTGTTGACCAATCTTGCGTTCAAGTTCCGCAATGCGGGCACGCGCTTGTGCAAGCTCGCCAGCACCGCCTTTGGCAACAACCTCAGCAATCGGTTTGATCAGCTTTGGGCCAGGCTTCGGGCCGCGCTTGGCATTCAAACCACCGGGACCCTTCAGCCCCCAAGCCTTCTTCCAATCATGCAGCAGCTTACGCGAAACCCCAAGATCGTGCGCCACATGAAGCACCGCCTCACCAGCCTCAATCCTGCGAATGGCTGCAACCTTCAACGCCGTGGGGTAAGTTCTTATCGTCATCTTCTGTGTCATAAAGCATCCTCTCAGATACCCTGTCACAGAAATTATCGTGTCTCAATTATGGGGTGCAGTCCAGTGCTTTTAATTATCCAAGTTACAAAAAAAATGCAACAATTGTTATCGCTTGTCAACAACAAGGGTAGGTCTCTGCTAAAGTCTTTCTGAAACTTTAAAACAAAAAACCTCCCCCAGCATTGCTGAGAGAGGCTGCTCCTTGGGAGAGCTTAGACCCCCGAGATTATGGTCTAATGTGTCACGGCCAACGCGTGAGCATGATCAGGCTCTATCAGTCCGATCATTGCGCCCGTCGCATCTGTAACCACCGCAAGTTTACCCACCCCCGGAATGCGCACAGGTGATCGCATCACTTCGCCTCCGGCATTGGAGGTGTTCTGTTCGGCCTTCATCATGTCGGCCACAGAGAGATAGGTCATCCAATGAGAAGGGATGCCGTCATATTCGGGTGCGGTGAGTTCGAATATTCCCCCCACGGGTCTGCCGTCCTTTTTGGCAATCCAGTAAGCGGCACCATCTGGTAATGGTGAAGGCTCAAACTCCCATCCTAAGGTTCGGCCATAAAAGGCCAATGCGGCCTCTGGCTCCCAGGTGTTCAGTTCGTGCCACCAGTGTCGTTGCGGCATGGTCATCGTTTGTGTTTCCCTCTCGTTTGGGTTTGTCGATTAACATGTCGCCGTCCGACTCGGAATGTGAGTGGGCGATGTGGCGTTTGGGTGGCCCAAATGCGGCAAGAAAGGGGGAGGTTGTTTAACAAGGGGTTAAGCAATGTTGCGATAGCGTGATGTTGCGACTTGGCGGCTTGGGGTTTTGAAATGGCACGCAACACGATTAATCTTGATCAAATTAATGCTCGGTTGGGCGACATGAGCAAGCCACAGTCCCGCAACGCCTATGCTTATGACGACGAGAATGTGAGCGACGCTCAGTTTCGTGAGGTTGATGATCAGGACGAGGAACAGGGAGGCTCCAGTAATGCCACGTTCTTTGCAAGCATCCTCGGCATATTTCTGGTTTTTGGTGGCGGCAGTTACTTTTCGTCAGATATTTTGGCGCTGTTTCCAAAAACTTTTAAACAACAGGCAGCGCCCGAATATATTTCGAATGTTGATCAGGTCTGCTCAAAGGGATGGCGCACCAATGTGCCCAATGTTGATCAAATCCATTGCGCCATGACAACCAATTTGGGACGCCTATGCAATCCGCAAGACAAAGCCAGCCTCGTTACGTTGCTTCGGCATTTTGACGACGATTATAACAGTTGGAACACAAACATGAAGTTAGCTGTTTTGGGCATGGCCATTACCAAACAGCCCCAAAGCTTGCAGCTGGGAATGGAAGCAGCCAAAGCTGACGATCCCCACACTTCCGACGCTGAACGCCAGAAGCACATGGATAATGCCCAGAACTTCGCAAACAATATGATGGCTGGCCCAAATGCCATTCTTGCTCAGTACCAGAGTAAATTTGAGCTTGCGCAGCCAAACTTCGACTACGTGGACTTGGCGTTGGGAGGATATTTGTCGCTCGATGACTTTGGCGGGACAATTCCTGAATTTCTTAATGCACCCAGTGTAAACATCCATGTGAAGGCTGCTTCCTCTCACTGTAGCCAGACACCGAAGGTCTAGCACTTCCTCGTGCCTTGGCGACATGTGGCCATCATATCGAATCGAGCATCCAATATCTTGAATCGGTTTAAGCGATGCAAAATTTGCATGTCTGAAAGGAGGAAAGATGTTTGTTGCTGCGATTGCGATGTGGTAATTTGCGCTGCAATATGTCGTTTTTGAGCAGAGTCGAAGTTTTTGACGTAAAACCATTTGTTTTTTCGCAATTTTGCTGTTGACGACCTGCGACTCTCCCCCTAATAGACGGGCACTTCCGAGAGGCAGGCCGTTGAGATTTCGCATTTCAAAACGCTGACTGGGAAGTAAAAAGTTATTAAATTCAAGGTCATGCCCCCTGAAACCTGGCCGGTTTTGTTGGGCCTCTGGTTTTGGCGCTACGGTGGGTCCGGACTGGATCATTGTAGTGCTCGTTTTTGTTTGAACCAGTCCAACAGTTTTTAAAGGGTGATGGGCCGAATGCCTACTATCAACCAGTTGATCCGCAAGCCTCGTCTTGCGCCAACCTACCGGAACAAGGTTCCGGCAATGCAAGCTTGCCCGCAAAAGCGCGGCGTTTGCACACGTGTTTATACCACAACGCCAAAAAAGCCGAACTCGGCTCTCCGTAAGGTGGCCAAGGTTCGTTTGACCAATGGCTTTGAAGTTGTGAGCTACATTCCAGGTGAAGGTCACAATCTTCAAGAGCACAGCGTTGTCATGATCCGTGGCGGCCGTGTGAAGGATTTGCCAGGCGTTCGTTATCACATCATTCGCGGTGTCTTGGATACCCAAGGCCTGCCAAAGCGTCGTCAGCGTCGTTCGCTGTATGGCGCGAAGCGTCCTAAGTAAGCGCGGGAGAACAGAAATATGTCACGTCGCCATCGCGCCGAAAAACGCGTTATCAACCCAGACCCAAAGTTTGGTGATCTTATTTTGTCCAAGTTCATGAACAACCTCATGACACAAGGCAAAAAATCAGTTGCTGAAGGCATTGTTTATGGTGCTTTTGATCTGGTGATCGCCAAGTCCAAGGCCGATCCGATTCAGTTGTTCCACCAGGCTCTCGATAATGTGGCTCCGGCCATTGAAGTTCGTTCGCGCCGCGTTGGTGGTGCAACATACCAAGTTCCGGTTGAAGTTCGTGCTGAGCGCCGTCAAGCGCTTGCCATTCGCTGGATCATCATTGCGGCACGTAATCGCAACGAAAAGACAATGGTTGAACGCCTCTCTGCTGAATTGATGGATGCTGGTAATAATCGTGGCACCGCAGTTAAGAAGCGCGAAGACACCCACAAGATGGCCGAAGCGAACCGTGCTTTCAGCCACTATCGTTGGTAAGAGATTTAAAGAATTATGGCACGCACGCACGAACTCCAGAACTATCGTAACTTTGGCATCATGGCTCACATTGATGCTGGCAAAACGACGGCCACTGAGCGGATTTTGTATTATTCCGGCAAAACCCACAAGATCGGCGAAGTGCATGACGGCGCTGCCACCATGGATTTCATGGAGCAAGAACAAGAGCGCGGTATTACGATTACTTCTGCTGCTACAACGACTGTTTGGAACGGTATGCGTCTGAACATTATTGACACACCGGGCCACGTGGACTTTACGATTGAAGTTGAGCGTTCGCTGCGCGTGCTTGATGGTGCTGTTTGCGTTCTCGACTCAAACCAGGGGGTTGAACCGCAGACTGAAACTGTTTGGCGCCAAGGCGACAAATACGCAGTTCCACGCATCGTGTTCTGCAACAAGATGGACAAGACAGGCGCTTCGTTTGAGCAGTGCCTGAAGGACATCAAGGAACGTTTGGGCGCACGTGCTGTTCCTATTCAGTTACCGATCGGTGCTGAAGCCGCATTTAAAGGCATTGTTGATCTGGTTCGCATGAAGGCTGTTGTCTGGGACAACGAAGAGCTGGGCGCTACCTATCACGATGAAGAAATTCCAGCAGATATGTTGGATGCAGCAAAGCAGGCGCGCGCCGACATGATTGAGGCTTGTGCTGAGCTCGATGAAAAGGCAATGGATGATTATCTCAATGGTATTGAGATGGATAACGTTACGATAAAACGTCTTTTGCGTAAAGCTGTTTTGAATGCTTCGTTCTTCCCAGTGCTTTGTGGTTCGGCATTTAAGAACAAGGGTGTTCAACCTTTGCTCGACGCAGTTTGCGATTATCTGCCTTCACCTTTGGATCGTCCTGCCATTAAGGGCATCGATGTGAAGACCGGCGGCGACACAACGCGCCCATCATCTGACACTGAACCTCTTGCATTGCTCGCGTTCAAGTTGATGGATGACCAATATGGTATTCTCACATTCTGCCGCATTTATTCTGGCGTATTGAGCAAGGGCACATCGCTGTTGAACTCGACACGTGATAAGACAGAGCGCGTTGGCCGCATGGTTTTGATGCATGCTAATAACCGCGAAGAAATTGCCGAAGCTCATGCTGGCGACATTGTTGCTCTGGTTGGTTTGAAGGATACACGCACAGGCGATACGCTTTGCGATCCAACCAAGGCCGTCATTCTCGAAAAGATGGAATTTCCTGAGCCTGTTATTGAAATGAAGGTTGAGCCTAAAACCAAGGTTGATCAAGAAAAGATGGCTGTGGCTTTGTACAAGCTTGCTGCTGAAGATCCTTCTTTCCGTGTTTCAACTGACTCTGAATCAGGTGAAACCATCATCAAGGGCATGGGCGAACTTCATCTCGACATTAAAGTTGATATCTTGAAGCGTACGCACAAAGTTGAAGTTGTTGTTGGTGCGCCACAAGTTGCCTACCGTGAAGCCATCACCCGCAAGATCACCAAAGATTATACGCACAAGAAGCAAACTGGTGGTACTGGTCAATATGCTCGTGTGATTTTGGAAATCGAACCAGCAGAAAAGGGCGCAGGCAACTCGTTTGAAGCTCGTGTTGTTGGCGGTTCAGTTCCGAAGGAATATATCCCAGGCGTTGAAAAAGGCTTGAACTCAGTTCTGTCGTCTGGCCCAGTCATTGGCTTTCCCGTTGTTGATATGAAGGTTGCTTTGATTGACGGCGCTTACCATGACGTTGACTCTTCTGCGATTGCTTTCGAAATCGCTACACGCGCTGCAATGCGCGAAGCTTTCGAACAGGCTGGTGCAGTTCTTCTTGAGCCGATAATGAAAGTTGAGTGCACTTCGCCTGAAGAATATCTCGGTGGTGTGATCGGCGATTTGAACTCACGTCGTGGTCAGATCCTTGGCACAACAACACGCGGCAACGCACAGATCGTCAATGCGATGGTGCCATTGGCCAATATGTTTGGTTACATTAACAATCTGCGCTCCATGAGCCAGGGTCGTGCTTCTTACACGATGCAGTTTGATCACTACGAGCAAGTTCCACGGAACGAAGCTGACGAAGTTAAAAAGAAATACGCTTAAGATTTTTGAGATTGATGGAGTAGACCCATGGCAAAAGAGAAATTCAACCGCGACAAGCCGCATTGCAACATTGGTACGATTGGTCACGTTGACCATGGCAAGACCTCGTTGA
>JAYTUV010000089.1:0-21730 GCA_043744395.1 Aestuariivirga sp. | reverse complement strand
AAAACCCAAATTCCTTTCGACAAGACGCTCTATAAACAACGCCACAAAATCGAGAACATGTTCGGCAAGCTCAAAGACTGGCGACGCATCCACACCCGCTACGACCATTGCGCCCATTGTGCCCACGCCTTCATGTCAGCCATTGCAATCGCCGCAACAATGATCTTCTGGATTAATCAATGAGTCCTGAGCCTAGCGGAAATCTATCGTTCCAATGAAGAAGGCCGCGACGCGTCGATCAATTTACCATTGTAGGCGTTTTTGAATGAACCTCAGCGCAGCGAAGAATTATCGAGCACTTCACAAAGTTTTGGTCTTATCACGGATTAGTTCCGCATCCTTGAATAGTATGACAAACATCAAGGAGAAGCATGATGGGACGAATACATAACGACGAATTCAAACGGGAAACTGTCAGGATTGCACTGACGAGTGGGCTAAAGCGGCATCAGGTTGCGTCTGATTTGGGTGTTGACCATTCAACACTTTTAAAATGGATGCAAGTTGCCTGACTGAGCGACTTGCTGCCGACAGCTGATATTGATCCGGCGAAGGAGAATGAACGGCTGCGCAAAGAGAACCGCTTGTTGTTGGAGGAGAGGCATCACTTGAAAAGCGGTGAACGCCCCGAACGTATGCTTTGCAGGCATAAGCAAGTGAGATTTGCCTTCGTGAATGAACAACAACCTCACATGCCGATTGATAGTCTTTGTCGTATTTTGGAGACCACATCGCGAGGCAGACAGGGCTTGGCGAAGACGCCCCGTCTGCCGCCGTCAACGTGACGATATAGTGTTGCTGGCACACATCCGCGAGCAGCACCATCTCAGCCTTGGCAGCTATGGCCGCCCGCGAGTGACGCAGGAGTTCAAGGAAGTCAGACTTGTCCTTCGGCCATCGCACAATCGGAAGATTGATGCGCGATAACCGCGTCTTTGTGGTGAGAACCCACAAATGCAAGGCCACGACAGACAGCCATCACAGGTTTAACATTGTGCCAAACGTGCTGGATCGCAACTTCACAGCCCACCTTCCCAATCAAAAATGGGCAGACGACAGTGTCACCCATTACATACGAACGAAAAACCGCCTAAACGAAAACCGGATCCGGAACTAGTCCGTGGCAAGACCACCATCTATTGCGATGCAAAATGCCCTGAGGCCAAGGTGAATCAGCAAGTTTTTTTCGGAAGCACTCTAAGCAAGATGATGCACTTTGCCCATGCCATATACGGGCGTATTGAGGCCTTCCATCCTTGCCTTTAATTGCAGACTCAAAAACTGCGAATAATGTCTGGATTGATGCAGGTTGCCGCCGTGAAACCACAGGTTTTCCTGCGCCGTCGGTTTCCACATATTACGGAGTTCACCTTCCCAAGGGCCTGGGTCTTTGGTCGTGTTGCTGCCTAAGCCCCAGCATTTCCCCACTTTATCTGCCACATCTTTAGAGATGAGTTTTGCTGCCCAGCCGTTCATTGAGCCAAAGCCTGTGGCATAGACGATTAAGTCTGCTTTGAGTTCGCTACCATCGCTGAATTCAATCGACTTCGGTTTGATTTCTTTCACGCTGACTTTGGTTTTAAGTTTGATCTTGCCGTCGGCCACCAATTCAGATGCACCCACATCAATGTAATAGCCCGAGCCTCGGCGTAGGTATTTCATAAACAGGCCGGAATTGTCATCGCCCCAGTCATGCAGGAAGCCTGCTTTTTCCAAACGCGTATAAAAATCGGAATCTCGCTCTTTCATTTTGGCGTAGACCGGAATTTGAAAGCCGGGGAGAATTTTATAAGGAGTAGAAGCGAAAATCAAATCCGCTTGGTGATGGTCAATGCCATTCTGCAAGGCCTTTTCCGAATAAAGGTCTCCAAGGCCGATATCCAACAATGTGGCAGATTTCACAATATGGGTCGACGTGCGTTGCACCATAGTCACATCAGCGCCCTGCTCCCACAAGGCCGCGCAAATATCATGGGCGGAATTGTTAGAGCCGATGACAACACATTTCTTGCCCTTATACTTGTCAGGACCGGGGTGTTGCGACGAGTGATGCTGGTCACCTTTGAATTTTGCAGCGCCCGGGAATTTTGGAATATTCGGCACGCCGGATAGTCCCGTGGCCAACACGAGCTGTTGTGGTTTGAGAGTGATCGCCTTGCCACCGCGCTTCACTTTCACCACCCATTGCTTTTTCTTTTCATCATATTTGGCGGAGATACATTCGGTGGAGCCCCAATAATTCAGCTCCATAATCTTGGTATACATTTCCAGCCAATCGCCGATTTTATCTTTCGGCGAAAACACGGGCCAATCATCGGGGAATGGCAGATAAGGCATGTGATCATACCAAACCGGATCATGCAAGCAGAGCGACTTATAGCGCTTGCGCCAGCTGTCGCCGGCTTTCTTGTTTTTCTCGATGATGATGGTGGGCACACCCAAGCGACGAAGCCTTGCTCCTAGCCCAATGCCGCCTTGCCCGCCGCCGATAATCAGACAATAGGGTTGGGTTTTGGTGCCGAGGTCGTTGGCTTCACGCTTCAATCGTTCGGCATAATTTTCACGGTTCTTGGTTGCGCCATGTTCGACGCCTTTCGCCCGCGATGTACCCTTCTTTTCTTCATGGCCTTTAAGTTCGACCATGGTGGTGAGTAGCGTCCACGCTTTGCCATTTTTCAAACGCACCTGCCCACGTCCACGCGCAACTGCGGTTTCAAAGGTGAACCAGCATTCGGTCATGGCCTCATCGCCAGTGGCCTCGCCTTCGAGTTTCCAGTTTGAAGGCCCAACAACATCCAATGTGGTTTGCAGCATGTCGGCAATCTGCGTCTCGCCTTCCATGGTTTTGATGTTCCAGGTAAAAGAAACCAGATCACGCCAATAACAATCATCATCAAAAAGTTCGGTGGCAACGACGATGTTTTTGGATTTGAGGGCATGCTCAAAGTCACTAAGCCATCGCACAGAGCGTTCATTCGACGTTGACATCGGTCGTTCCTCCTAATTTTATAAATGATCGGCGTGGCTTGCCGTTACTTTGATTGCTCCAACACGAAGACATGCGGCGTATTGGTTTTGGGCAGCGTTGCTGGCGTGAGTTCAAGCGTTGAGCCTTTTACGCGCGTTACATTCTGCGGCTTGCAATGTTCCAGAAAGACTTCAACAGGTTCAATTTTCAAAACGCCTTTGGCGCTATAATAGTGCATGGGGATAACGACCTTCGGCTTAAGTCGGTCGATCACCTTATCGAGTTCATCAAGTGCTATAGTGGCATGAGCACCTGCCAGCGCCAGCAACACATCAACCTTGCCTTCAAGTTCTTTCAGATGATCTTCCAGCACGGGAATGCCGGTGTCGCCCATGTGCAAAAAGCGGATGCCACCGAGTTCAAAATGATAGAGAGCATTGGCATCGGGGTCGCGGTTATATTCTTTGCGATAATCAAACGTCATGCTTTCCCATGCTGGGTAAGACTTCACGAACAATTTATTGTCAATGTTCTTGCCTTCCGGCGGAAGCTCCAGCGTGTTGACGACGATCGGATTACCCTTCACGTGGCTGGGATCAGAATGGAAGCTATCTGTAGCTGAACTCATCAGCACGATGTCGGCTTCTTCGTCGATGCGGTCAAAGCCACTATTGCCCGGTGCTGGTGTATAGGGGTCGGTCACAACAACAAGATCATCCGTCTCAAGACGAAAACTGGCGTGGGCATAAAACTTGATTTTCATGAGTGCAGTCCTTTCAATCAGGAAACATTGTGGCCGCTGAACAAAGTCCAGCTTTCAGCAAGATCACTTTGCATGGCAGCAAAATTGACCAGATGTGGCGTTTTCATATGGGCTTCCCAATCGGCCCGCGTGGCCCAATTTTCATGGAACACGTAAAGCCCCGCATCTTCGTCAGACTGGTGCATGTCATAATTGAGACAGCCCTTCTCGGCACGGGTGGGCGCTACCAATGTCTTGAGGATGTCACCGAGTTTCTTTTCAAGCCCCGCTTTGGCTTTGAGTGTGGCAACAACTGTTAGTGGTTTCATTTTTGTCCTCCTGTCATGTGGTGCTTATTCAATTTTATGTGCCAAAACCTTCGAGCACGATTTTACCTTTGGCCCGGCCGCTCTCTATGAGTGTGTGAACGCGTCTCAGGTTCGCTGCATTAATTGGGCCGAAGTTTTCGCCAAGTGTCGTTTTGATTTTTCCATCGTCAACCAAACGCGCGACGTCGTTAAGAAGTTTACCTTGTGCATCAATATCCTCAGTCTTGTTCATGGAGCGCGTAAACATATACTCCCAATGCACGGATACGCACTTGCGCTTGAATGGATTGATATCAAGAACAGCCGGATCGTCGATCACAGCAAAGCGGCCTTGTGGCGCGATCAACTCAACAATCTGTGCAAGGTGAATTTCGGTCGCTGTTGTTCCGAAAACGTAACCTGGTGCAGAAAGCCCATGCTTTCGTATTTCTTCAGCCAATGGCGCACGGTGATCCAGAACAACATGAGCACCCATATGTTTAACCCACTCACGTGTTGCATCACTTGAAGCGGTTGCGATGACAGTGAGTGATGTTAATTGACGGGCGAGTTGGATTGCGATGGAAGAGACGCCACCTGCTCCACCAATGACAAGAATTGAATTGCTATATCCTGGCACAGGCCGATTGACATCAAGCCTGTCGAACAACGCTTCCCATGCCGTGATTGCCGTTAATGGCAAAGCCGCCGCGTGAACGAAGTCAAGTGAAGTGGGCATGTGCCCGACAATGCGTTCATCAACGGCGTGGCGCTCGGCATTGGTGCCTTGGCGGTTCAGATCACCTGCATAATAGACCTTGTCACCAATCTTGAAGTTTCGCACAGCACGTCCCGTGGCAATCACACTCCCCGCAGCGTCCCAACCCAATATTTTCCATTCACCCGCTGGAGCTGAGACTTTGCGGCGGACTTTTGTGTCTACCGGATTGACCGATATGGCTTTTACTTCAACCAGCAAATCTCTGTCGCCTAGCACAGGCTCTGGCACGTCGACATCGACGAGCGAGTCTTCGACCTCAATTGGTCCAGCGGTGGAATAGGCTACGGCGCGCATGCTTTTGTCCTGTGTTCGCTTGCCAAATTCTTCACCAGCGCGGGAATTTCGGAAAAACTGCTGGCGAGTGCCTGAGGCTTGAGTTGTGCCAGCGGTGTTTTTGAATAACCATAGGTCACAGCAATCACCGGAATTCCGGCGGCATGCGCAGTCTCCACATCCACCTCGCTGTCGCCGATCATGATGACCTTGTAACCTGGCGGCCTCTGCGCTGGCAGGGTCTGCAATAAATGTTGAGGATCAGGCTTGGCCACACCATAAGTATCGGGGCCTGCGATCACATCGAAAAACGCCGCGAGTCCCAAGCCTTCTAGAATTTTGCGCGAGAACGATTCCAATTTGTTAGTGCACACCACAAGGCGCCAATTCTCGTCTTTGAGTATTTTCAATGCATCCATCACACCAGGATAAGCAACAGCCCGCGCAGGCAAACGTTTGCCATAGAGTTCACGAAAACGCGTTGCCGCTATTTCAAGGCCCTGCGATGTAACGGTGTGCCCACGAAGCTCAAGGCCTTTTCTGACCAAGTTCACAATGCCATGACCAATGAGTTTGCGCGTACCATCCAAGCCAATAGGTGATAGCTTATATTCTACCAGCAACTCATCCAGCGCGTCAGCCAGATCTGGCGCGCTATCCACCAGTGTGCCATCAAGATCAATGATGATCGTGCCGATTTCCCTCGTCGGTGGACGAGGGTTATGGACCAATATGTCAGCCACTGGACCTGACGGTTTCAGCGATCAGACGGGCAGAGAGATTTTGTTCTTCAAGAAAAGGCAAATGGCCCGTATTTTCAAGGCGATGAACCGCGATACCAGAGGGGAGTTTTCTGTCTGTCTCTTTAGGCGATATGATGTCGTCACGTTGCCCGAGGATGATGCGGCACGGGCCGTTATATTTCGCTAACTCCGTACGCACTGAGAAAAGTTGAGTTGAACCTTCAAACAAACCGGCGGCAACTTTGCTTTGGCGTTGGGCCACGGGGCCAGCTTCGCGGGCGGCTTGTGTCGCTTTCACCATTGAAGATGGAAGGTTTGCGGGGTCATTCACCAGTCTCTTCATTTGTGCGGCAAGTGCAGCTTCGGATTTTGCTGCCAAGAAACCTTCAATGAAATCACCGTCCACAATTGTGCCCATGCCCGCTGGCGAAAACAGGGTGAGTGACTTGATTGTCAAACTGTTCTGCGCAGAGATGGCGATGGCAACAGCTGCACCCAGCGAATGCCCCACAAGGTGAAACTCATTGCCCATACTGCGCAGCGTTAAAGCCACAGCATCGACGATGGACTGGAAGCCCGGTGCTGCTGCATCAGGCGATGCGCCGTGGCCGGGCAAGTCGATCGCGAGCAATGTGTTTGGGAGGCCAATGGCCATGGCAATCTGCCGCCATGCGGTAATTTCGCCGCCAAAGCCATGGATGAAAACAACAGGTGTGCCTTTACCATCTTTCAAAGACTTGACATGAAGTCCAGTTGCAGAGGCAATCGCGGACTTGCCAGACTTTGCAACTAAGGCTTCCACATCACGCAGGACAACAGCACCATGTGGGCCAGTGGCTGCAATGTGATCCATTACAAGTCCATTGGTTTGCGCAATGCGGCGGGCGAGCGGTGACGACCTGCCTTGTTTGTTCAAAGGTGGTCCATTTGAAGAGGCACGGGTTGGAGCCGATGAAACAGCTTCGTTTTGAATTGCAGCATTGCCTTTCTTGGCTTCTGCTTTCATTTGCTGTTTGGCTGCTGGTTTGGCATCAGCATCACTGCCAAGTACGACGAGTGGCTCCAACACAGTTGCGGTGTCACCAACCTGATAGGGCAGACTGACCACTATGCCGGCAGCAAAAGCCTCGACTTCAAAGGTCGCTTTTTCCGATTCAACTTCGGCGACAATCATGCCTTTCTTGACCGTGTCACCCAGTTTCACATGCAGGGCAACGACTTTCGCTTCGGTGAGATCCTGCCCAACCTGGGGACACAAAATGGCGTTTGACATTATTGCCTACTCCGCAGCCTGGGCAAAAGCATCAAGATGCAAGCACCGGCGGACAGCGGCCACCACATCATCTTTTTGCGGCACGCTTGCCTTCTCAAGTGCCAGATTGAAGGGTACGGGAATATCAAGGCCAGCAACAATTTCCACTGGAGCATCGAGTTCATAGAAAGCTTCCGCCTGAATGATCGATGCGATGTCTGAGGCCACACCGCCACGGCGACAGGCTTCCTGCACAATCACCGCGCGTTTGGTTTTGGCCACTGACTTCAGGATCATTGCTTTGTCGAGCGGCACTAACGTGCGGGGATCTACAACTTCTGCTTCGATGCCTTGTTTGGCAAGTTCCGCCGCAGCTTCAAGTGCGCGCGGCACCATGTTTGACCAAGCAATAATGGTCACATCCTTGCCAGCGCGTTTGATATCACCAACTCCGAATTCGACAATATGTTCACCATCGGGAACCATACCTTTAGTCATGTAAAGGTGCTTGTGCTCAAGGAACATGACAGGGTCGTCCTGGCGCAATGCGTATTTAAGTAAGCCTTTCGCGTCAGCCGGTGTTGATGGCATCACCACGCGCAAGCCCGGCACGGAATAGAACATAGCCTCGAGACTTTGCGAATGCTGTGCCGCAACACCACCGCCTGTGCCACCTTGTGTGCGCATGACAAAAGGCACACGCCCGCTGCCGCCCGTCATCAAACGAAACTTGGCGGCCTGATTCACAATCATGTCCATGCCCAGCATGGCGAAATCGACATAAAGAATTTCCACAATCGGACGGCCACCAGCAATGGCCGCACCCACGCCCACGCCGATCATGCCAGCTTCGGCAATTGGCGTATCGCGCACGCGCTTGGCCCCATATTTGGCCAGCAAACCTTCTGTAACCTTATAAGAACCACCACGTTCAGCGATGCCTTCTCCGATAATGAAGATTTCGTGGTTTAGCGCCATTTCCTCGTCAATCGCTTCGCGAAGCGCATCGCGGTACATTAGTTCGCGCATGTGATAGATCTCCTGTCTAAACTATTTCTGACTCTTGTGGATCAGTAAGATTCTGCGAATTGCCGGAACTCTTCCACGGAAACTTCCGTGCTGTTTTTGGCAAACTCCACGGCTGCTTCAAATTCATCTTGAACTTTGCGTTCGATGACTTCAATTTCAGCTGGCGTTGCACCGCCCAACTCGATGAAATCATTTCGGGCGCGGTCCACAGGATCACGATCCTTGTAATATTTAAGTTTATCTTCGGGCATATATTTGCCAGGATCATTCACATGGTGTCCCATATGGCGGTAAGTGCGTGCTTCTATAAGAATAGGGCCTTGACCAGCGCGGCATTTTTTGACTGCTTCGACCATCAAATCGTAAACCGCCAGAGGGTCATTACCGTCTACCAAATGACTCTCAACGCCGATTGCAGTGCCGCGTTTATAAAGATCTGTCTCGCGGGTTGAATCTCCAATCGGAGTCGAAACGGCGTATTGATTGTTCTCAATTACTAAAATGAAGTTGAGGTTCCAAATAGCCGCTAAGTTCAGCGATTCAAGGAACGTGCCATTGTTTGTGGCACCGTCAGTCGTAAAGGTTACTGTTACGGCATCGCTGCCGCGAACTTGTGAAGCGAGTGCAGCACCCACGCCAAGTGGCGTTCCAGCACCCACAATGCCGTTGGCTCCTAAATTTCCAGTGCTGATGTCAGCGATGTGCATTGAGCCGCCATAGCCACGGCAATAGCCTGTTTCCTTTTGCAGAAGCTCGGCCACCATCTTTTTGATATCAGCGCCAAAGGCGATACAGTGACCATGGCCGCGATGCGTAGAGGCGATGTAATCGCCTTTCGCAAGTGCTGCGCAGGCACCCGTGGCAATCCCCTCTTGACCCAGATAGGGATGAAAATAACCTCTAATGAGACCCTGTCTATAAAGTTTTATTCCTTCGGTCTCAAATACCCGAATCGAGTAAGCCGTGAAGAAAAGTTTTTCCAGAAGTTCTTTTGAAGGTACATTTACTTTAGGCGGCTCTTTTGCCATTTTCTCTTATTTCCTCCAGAGACTACTATATAATAGCATTTTGATTACTATGACACGCGCCAATAGTCGAGAAAATTTTCTTCATGATTTGAAAATTGTTTACCTGTCATTGTCAGTATAACGACCGTTAGGTTATGCATGCCCGTGAGAAATGTAAAATCCAGACATTTTCGACGTCTAATCAATTTAATCGAGCGAGGTTGGGATGGAAAACAGCGGCGAAAAAAACAGTGTTGTAAACGCTGAGTCTTCAGTAACCGAAGGTAGCGAACTCTTGCAACGTATCCAGACTCATTATGGTGATCTTCGGCCAGCTGAAAGAAAGGTGGCTGATTACTTGCGGAATAACGCGGGCACACGGATTGACTCTTCAATTACGGAGTTTGCTCGAAACTTGGGTATCAGTGAGGCGACTGTAAGCCGTGTCAGTCGGGCTCTTGGGTATAGTGGTTTCCCAAACCTGAAACTTTCTATAGCACAGGAATCAAGCCGTTCGTCTGGCTATGCAAACCTTCCGACTGGTTTGGATGAGAAAGATTCGATGATTACGTTAAGCGAGAAGCTGTCGCTCACTTTGACATCTTCGCTCCGCGAAACCCACCGCATGCTTGACGAAGACCGTCTCGAAAAAGCCGTGAATGCGGTAAAGGAAGCATCGTTGACAGTGTTTGTGGGTGTGGGCGGCGCTGCATCCGTTTGCGACGAAGCGGTGCATTTACTTTTAAAAATTGGCGTCGACGCCATGAGCTACCGAGATGGCTATACGCAAATTGCAGCAGCTGCGACGATGTCCCCAACCCGCACAATGATTGGCATTTCGCATACTGGGCAGACCGAAACTGTGGCGTCGGCATTGAGTCTCGCGCGCAGCAAAGGTTCAAAAACGATCGCCATTACAAGTGATCCAAATTCGCCAGTGGCAAAGGCTGCAGAAATTCAGCTCATCACTTGGCACAATTCTATTGAACAGCCGCTTTATGGAGATTTTCTTGAAGGTCGGATCTGTCAACTTTTTCTCGTTGAATTGATATACTTGGGTGTACTGTTTCAAATTGGTGAAAACGCGCGAGGCAGTCTCAAGTCAACGGGCAAGGCGCTCGAACAGTTTTATGCGCGTGGCCCTGTGAAAGTACAAACAACTTGAGCTGTTATTTTCTGACGCTTAAGTTTCTGAGCATTATTTGCTCAGCAGCTTGATATCCGAAAGAGTTGTCACGCGACTTGGCAGATCGCCAAGATCGCTTACAACCAGATCAGCAATTTGGAAGTCTTCGTCGGCTGTATATGAAGACACAGTGACTAAGCAATTCATGCCTGCCGCTTTAGCAGAGCGCAGACCATTATTGGAATCCTCGATCACCACACATTTTGCCGGATCAAGTTTCAGCGTTGCAGCCGCAAGCAAATAGATCGCAGGATCAGGCTTTTTCTTTGCCACAACATCGCCGGCAAAAACCGTAATATGTTTGGCGCGTTCTTTACCCAACATCACATCAACCACGGCCTGCACAGCCCGTTCATTTGACGTGGAGCAAACGGCTATTTTCAAGCCCGCTGCAATCGCTTCATCAATAATACGACTGATGCCGGGGCGCAGCGGCAGTTTGCCCGAGTCTATCAGTTTCATAAACAGATCCGTTTTAACTTTGTGCGATGTCGCAATCTGCGCATCACGTTCAGATTCCGGAAAGGGCCAGCTGGTTTCATCAAAATGCCGACGCGTTCTTTCTTTGCCGCCTGCTGTCGTTAGCAATTCTCCATAGCGCTCAACCGACCATTCTACGGGCCAGCCGAGTTGGCGAAACGTCTCGTTAAATGCGACGCGGTGGCCGTCCCGCTCAGTGTCAACCAACACGCCATCACAATCAAAAATTAAGGCTTGCATCATTGCCTTACACTTTGCCAGCCGCGTGGTTAGCCCGGCCTTCACTGCCAAAAATGCGGATCATATCCAGCACGTCACCCTTCATAGCTTCATATTGCGCTTGGATGAAAGGCAGCGGCTCAGCTTCTTTTGGTTTTTTTCCACGCACATCAATGAAGCCTTCAACAAAGCGCTTTTTGTGCATGGTTGAAATATTGACCTTTGCACAGCCTGCGCCTATGCAGCGGTGGAATTGCTCAACTGTAAGGCCCGTGCCACCGTGCAAAGCAATCGGGATGTCAATCACTGCGGTGATACGTTCCAGAAGATCATAAGCTATTTTGGGCTCGCCCGCATAAAAGCCATGAGCCGTGCCAATGGCGGGAGCGAAAACAGCAAGATTTGGCATTTCCTTGCAGAAGGCAACGCACTCATCAAAATTTGCCAAAATAGATTTATCTTCAGCTACAAACTTATCATCTTCAACGCCACCGATGGCGCCGATTTCAGCTTCTAGGCCAACCCCTGCGGCAGTGGCCATGTCATAAGCTTCCCGGCTTTTCTTCACATTTTCAGCATAGGGCAAAGCCGATCCATCAAACATGACAGATGTCCAACCGGCATCAATGCAGCCTTGGATAATCTTGAGATCTGAGCAGTGATCCAAATGTAGCGCCACTGGAATATCGACATTGCCCGCCAGTTGTTTCACCCATGAACCAATCGGCTGGAAACCCCAATGTTTAATGGTCTTGGTTGAAACTTGCACGATGATCGGTGCATTCAACTCCGCAGCGCCATCAATGATGGAGCGCACGGAATTATAATCAATCATGTTGAAGGCTGCTATTGCATAGCGCTCCGACTGCGCGCGCTTCAACATTGGTCCCATTGTGACAAGTGGCATTTTGTATTCTCTCTGATTGCGGAAAAATATATGTGCGGAACTAAATCAATGTTTCCTGAGCACGGCTCGGATCAAACAGGCGGCGGCGGCCAGCTTTTTTGGCCTCTTGATCAAAGTTCGTGCCGTTAGGCGCTGAAACGACTTCGAGCTGAAGGCCCCAAGGCGCCATGAAATAACACCAAGTGAGACCGATGTTTGGCCCTTCGGTGTAAACCGTTGGCACGTCGAGAACCTTAACGCCATTGTCACTCAGATATTTCACTGCGGCGTAAATATCATCAACGTAAAACGCAAGATGATATCCGCCCACATCCGAATTTTTCGGGAGCACGGTTTTCTGGTCGGGCGATGAATATTCAAACAGCTCCAAGTTTGTGCCATTGCCCAAGCGCACATAACGGAACTCTTTAACCACTGCGCGTGCATGAATGTTGAGATGCTCGGTCATCCAATTGCTGTCATCATTACGAAAGTCGGTGGCAGCTGAAAACAAAACTTCAGCACCGAGAATCTTTTCAAAAAAATCACAGGCTTCTTGCAAATTTGGAACTGTCAAACCCACATGTTCCATGCCTCTAATTCCAGGAATTGCCATGACCTTCACTCCATTGTATTGCGCGAAATTAACCTAGTAGAAACTGATTTAACACGCCCATTCTGAAAATTTTCTTCTCAGTATTATTCTGAGAAAATTTGATATTTAGTTCTGTTTTGTTATGCAAAACAGAGCAATTCTCAGTTTGCAAAACATTACGCGACATGTCTATGTCTTAAACTCTAAGCACTTTTGTAGAAAGCTTTCAAGAGTGGTTGAAAATTTCTTTCACGCGTGCTGAGTTACTCTATCTTTGACTTATTGTGGAGTAATGTGATGGCACGCGGAACTGAATTCTGGCCCGAAGGTATTCGTCTGGTGATATCAATATCGATGCAGCTCGAAGCCGGTGGAGAGCCAGACGCTGGCGCACCAAGCCCCCTTGATGGCTTTCAGTTGAAGCCAGGGTTTCGCGATTATCCGACAACCACTTGGTATCAATACGGCGTGCGTGAGGGCATGCCACGCTTGCTCGATCTTTTCAGTGCACTGAAAATCAAAACCACTTCGCATATGGTCGGCATTGCTGTTGAGAAGGCCCCTGCCCTTGCAAAAGAGATTGTGGAACGCGGCCATGAAGCGGCAGCCCACGGCCAAACATGGACACCGCAATATGATTTGTCTGAGGAAGAAGAGCGCAAATTTATTGCTGACAATGTTGAAGTCATCAAACGCGTGACAGGCACGTCACCGAAGGGATACAACTGTCCAGCAATGCGCGGAACCGAACGCACACTGGCACTTTTGCAGGAACAAGGTTTCACCTATCACATTGACGATGTGAGCACGGATGAACCTTTCATCATTCCAGTCAAAGGCCAAGATTTCGTTGTTGTGCCTTACACCATCAACCTCAACGACATTATTCAGTTTGAGCGCTATAGTTTTGGCACGCCAGCATTTGAACAGCAGCTCTATGATGAATTTGACCAGTTGTATGAAGAGGCAACTCTGCGCCGCCGCATGATGTCAATCAGCCTCCATGACCGCATTGCTGGACGGCCGGCCCGCGTAAAATCACTGCGCCGCTTTTTAGAATATGCACAAAAGCAGAAGGGTGTCGCCTTTATGCGCAAAGACGAAATCGCCAAGATTGCATTGGACTCGCCAATCACGCCGCGCTTTGTTGGGCTTTATGAACGATAGAGCGTCGATCTGTTTTGAATGAGGCATGACTACCGTCTTCTCCCGTGAAACGGGAGAAGAAAGGGGCCTAATTCGCCGCATAGCGGCGGAATGGGATAGATGAGGGACAGCTGGCAAAATGTTAAACGAAATTGTAACCGCCGTTCCCTCACCTATCCCATCATGCTAATGCATGACGGGCCCCTTTCCTCTCCCGCTATTCGCGGGAGAGGACGGTTCGCTTGCCTCAGACAATAAAGATAAGACTCTAGTGCCAGAGGAAAGACACCACCCGTTTTTTCAACACTCCGCCAGCCATCAGAAATACTTTGCGTTGTAATCATACATGGCTTGATAAGCGCCGCCCTGCTTCAAGCTGACATAACCCGCCTTGAACAGTTCATGCTGGTCTTCATAGAGTGCGCGGGTTGAGCGCGTTGGTTCCACCATGCTCTCAAGTGAAACCATGGCTCCAGCCGCTTCGGCCACGCTTGAAAATTGTCCAGCACCAACCGCGCCCAGAATGGCCGCACCAAGCACCGTGCACTCGCGCACTTTTGGCACACCAGCTGGCACGCCGATCACATCCGTCATGATTTGCACGAAGCCCGCACTTTTTGTGCCACCTCCGGTGAGACGGAATTCTGTGACGCCACCTTTCATGCCAGTCTGGAACGTATCCACGATCATGCGCATTTCATTGGCCACACCCTCAAGCACCGCGCGAATAATGTCAGCGCGGTCATGATCGAGGCGAAGGCCAAGATAACCAGCCTTGGCTGTCACGTCATAATAAGGTGTGACTTGTCCTTGCATGAACGGATGATAAATCAGACCCTTTGCCCCGGCTGGTGCTTGCATGGCGAGATCAACCATGACCGAATAAGGGCTGCGCTTTTGCTTTTTTGCCTGCGACTGCTCGGGAAGGCCAAGAATATCACGCCACCAGCGCAAGCACACGCCAGCCGCAAATGCCGCCCCTTCAAGATCCCACATGCCGGGAACGCCGTGGCCGCCAAGGAACAGCTTATCGCCGGTTACACGGTCTACGCTGTCAACATGCGCCACCATAACTGCTGATGTTCCAATGGTGAATTCCGCCATGCCCTGTTTGATGATGCCAGCACCAATCGCTGCGCATTGCTGATCGCCAGCGCCACGACAAATCGGTGTGCCGGCGGGAATACCAGTTGCGGCGGCGGCGGCCTTTGAGACCACACCGGCCTGTGCCGCAGTTTGACCCACGGGCGGAACCATGTCTCGTGTGAGGCCACAGAGCTTCAACACGCTGTCACTCCAGTCCAGCTTGCGAATGTCCATCATGCCGTTGAGCGTGAGCGATGCAGGATCGGTTGTCCAATCTTCGGCACCGAGAAGCTTCAAGAAATACTCTTGACCATTCACCACCCAACGGGTTTTCTCAAAAACATCGGGGCGATTGTCGCGGATCCATGCGATTTTTGCAGCAGACCAGGCCGCCGCGAGCGGCATGCCTGTGTGGGACTGGTAGTCCTTGGCAGACATGGTTTCAGCGAACTTGGCTTCATAGGCTTGGGCGCGACCATCGTTCCAAACAATGGAAGGTGCCAGTGGCTGCTTTGCACTATCAAGCAAACCGAATGTGCCACGTTGGCTTGAAAAACCAACTGATTTGTAGGAGGAAGTGGGCAAACCAGCTGCCTTAATGGCCTGTTTCGAAGCTCCGCATATGCCCTTCCAAACGTCAGCCAAATCCTGCTCAACCCAACCGGCTCTCGGAAAACTGCAGGCATACTCCTTATAACCAACCGCAAGTTCATTGCCCATTTCATCATAGATCGCAACGGTGGTGCCTGTGGTGCCAGCGTCGATACCGATGAATGCTGTTTTTGCTTTTTCGCCCATGGTGTTCCTCGTTCTTATGTTTTTGAGATGGCAGACTGTGTTGACAGGCCTGCGACCCAATCATTGATCATTTCTAAAAATCGGCGACGGCGCGTTTGTTCTTTTGCTGGCCAAGATGCAATGATCTTCGCCTTTTCAGCGGCAGGATCATCCGAAGGCCCGAGCATGTTTTCAACATCAACGGCAATTCTGGTATCACCAGTTCCTGACCACGTGTCGTTGACGCGAAAGCCGAATGGCTTGACTTGGTCATGCCACGTCGCATCCATTACAACCGATTGCCCATCTAAGTTGGCGCGAACGATATTGTGAATATCGCGTATGCCTTCTTTTGCAACAATCATAAATGGTTCAGGCACATTGTGTGCTTCACGCAGAGGTGTGGCAAAATCGCCGAGCACTAGCTCTACCTCTGCCTTGATGCCGATTTCATCCAGCAGAGCGACAAGCAAAATATGTTTGCTGGAGCAAGACCCGGCCCGGCACGCCAAGATACCTCCAATGCTGCGGTCACCTGTGGAGCGATAAGGCAGCTGCCGTACGCCGTGAAACACTGAAACAACGTCGGCTATCTGTCCATTACAAGCGATTGAGGAGAGAAAGTCGGTGAGCGGGTTTGCGCCAGCGCTCTGTCCGCCATAAACCGCCCCCGGAAACATCAGAAATATGCCCGGCCATCCGCTGTGGAGAACGCGTGCCATTTGTCACGGTTGACGGTGATGAAGCAAGCATCCCCTTCTTGGCCGATAAATTCAGGATTAGTTTTCACACGGATCCGGCTATCAGCCAAGTTCACATCGACAATCATGTCACTGCCCAGAAGTTCGGTGACGAAAATATCGCCCTTCACGTGGTCGTCCTTGGGTTTACTGCCAGATATTGTTAGCGCATCGGGCCTGACACCGAGTCTGATGGATTTTGAATTCTGGCCACTCAGAATGCGGCTCTGTTCTGGCGTTACGGCGATTGAAAAGTTGGGATGTGTAAACCACGTCTTGCCGCCCTTGTTTTCGATGGTGGCATCCATAAAATTCATGGCGGGCTCTCCAACAAAGCCTGCAACCCACGCATTGACCGGATTGTTATAAACCTCGCGCGGCGTTCCTAATTGTTGAAGTTCACCTTCATGCATAACGGCGATCATATCCGCCATGGACATGGCTTCCAACTGATCATGCGTGACATAGATCATCGTCGTGCCGAGAGAGCGTTGCAGATGCTTAATCTCGCTGCGCATATGGGCGCGTAGCTTTGCATCAAGATGGGCGATCGGTTCATCGAAAAGGAACAGCTTGGGTTCACGCACAATGGCCCGGCCAATGGCAACACGCTGTTTTTGTCCGCCTGAAAGCTCAGATGGGCGGCGCTCCAGAAGCTGACCGATCTCTAGAAGTTTAGCAGCTCCGGTGACACGTTCCTTAATCTGGGTATCAGTCTGGCCGCGCAGGCGCAGCGGATTGGCCATGTTTTCATAAACCGTCTTATGCGGATAAAGTGCGTAATTCTCAAACACCATAGCCACGTCACGATCCTTAGGGGCTAGATCATTGATGCGCTGGTCATCAAATCGAATTTCGCCCGCACTGATATGCTCAAGGCCCGCAATCATGCGCATGGTCGAGGATTTTCCACAACCAGATGGGCCGAGAACGGACAGAAAAGTTCCATCCGGACAGTTGATATTCAGATCTTTGACAGCGGCGAATTCACCGTATTGTTTCCAAACCTTGTCGATTGTTACCGTTGCCATAAATTATCTCCAACTATTCCTTGACTGCGCCCATGGTGAGGCCAGTGACCAGATATTTACGAATGACGAGCCCGAGCAGCATCATCGGCAGCGTTGTCACGGTGCCAGCAGCCATGATGGTTCCCCACTGGATGTTTTGCGGCTGCACAAGTTCTTTTGTAGCCACCGGCAGCGTCTTTGCGTCGCCCGAACCGATGATAGCAGCAAAGAGGAAATCGTTCCAAGCAAAGAGTATGCACAGTACAATAAAAGCCGCAATGCCAGGTGCCACCAGCGGCAGGATTGAAATCAAGGCCTTTGGGCGAGATGCGCCGTCAATCATCTGCGCTTCTTCGATTGCATAGGGAACGTTGTCGAAGAAACCTTTCAATATCCAAATTGCAAATGGCAGATTGAAGGTCGTGTAAGCGAGGATGAGTCCGGGGAGCGAACCCACAAGATTGAGGCTACGGAAAATCGCAAACAGAGGTACAAGTACGGCGACAACGGGTGCCATACGCGTTGAAATGATCCAGAAAAACAGATCATTCTTAAACTTAAAGTCGGTACGCGAAAGTGAATAGGCTGCCATCGACCCGAGAACGACCGAGATGATTGCAGAGCCGCCGGCCGCAACTATCGAGTTGAAGAGATACCTTCCGAAGGGCTGCTGGGTGAAGAGGTCGATATAGTGCTGAAACGTTGGAGAGAAGTTGAAAAATACGCGCGCGCCCAACCAATCCCCGACAGCTGGGATCTGAAACGCTTCTAAAAGATCCTTGAAGGATGAAACGATCATCACGAAGATGGGCAACACTGTCCAGACGAGGTAAAATGCCACGAAGATTCTCGCGAACCAGTTGAAGGCCTTGCTCAGCGGCGTGTTGTAATTGACAATATCACGTGATGCCATGTGGTGTTCCTTACTACTGAGCGGCTGGCTGCTGGCGATCGAAGATGCGGACAAGTGCCTTGCCAAGAACGATCGTAACAATAAGCAAGATAAGAGCGATTGCTGCGGCGCGGCCAGGTTCTGTGAACCTGAATGAGACGTCGAAAAGATAAATTGGCAAAATCTTGGTGGAGTCAGCCGGGCCACCGCCTGTCAAGACCATGGCAGAGTCAATGAAACGGAAATTGTCCATGAAACGCAGCATGACTGCGATGAGCAACACCGGGTAAAGATTGGGCAGCGTAACCGATAAGAAATTTCGGAATGGCGTTGCACCATCCACCATATTGGCTTCGAGTTGATCTTGCGGTACACGCTTCAAGCCTGCAAGCGTGATCAAGGTGATCAGCGGCGTCCATTGCCAAACGTCGACAATCACAATCCCCCACATTGCAGTGTGCACATCAGCGAGAATTGATTTTGCGCCGAGTATGCCGAGGCTTTGAAAAATCCAATGATACCAGCCAAACGTTCCGTTGTAGAGAAAATACCAAACCATACCTGCTACAACGGGTGCCATCATCATCGGCATGAGGAGTGTTGTTACGATGATTTTTTCATATTTTGAATTGTTGAGAACGATAGCAAGAAATGCGCCGATGGTAATCTGAAAAAACAGGCAAAGTGTCGAATACTTTAAAAGTAACGTCCACCCGTTCCAGAATTTTCCATCACTGAGAAGTTTGGTGTAGTTGGCAAAATTATTCCACTTGATGCTGCCGATCTGAACATCATTTAGGCTCATATAAATCATCCAAAAAAACGGATAGAGCGAAATGGCAGCGAGTAGCAGGATGGCCGGAGCCATCAACCAGTAGTAATAACTTTTTGACGGCAGGGGATTGAGTTTCAGATCGTGACCAAAAGCTTGCGATTGCGGCTTTGACTCGACGTTGTCGAGTATTTCGCGGACACGAAACAAATTAGCTAACGTTTTGGCATCCTTGGTCATCGCAGATTCTTCCGGCCTTAGTGCAATTGATTATCAGAAGTAACCCCTCCCCCGTGATTTCGGGGAAGGGACTTTTCTAAGGAATTTGGATTAAACGCCGTGCAACGTATCCAATTGTGTCTGGATTGATTTGCAAGTTTCCTCAGCAGCAGAGCCACCAGAAATGCACTTTTGTGTTTCCGCTGCGATGATTGAGTAATACTCGTTAGCCTTCGGAATTTTTGGACCGAGAACGAAGTTCGGATCTTTGATGCCGAAATCATAAACAGCGTCGAAGGTGAGCGCATTTGGCATTTTTGTCGGGCGTTTTCTTGCCGCAACAACTTCTGGATCGGCAAGCACCGACTTACGCGTTGGCGTACCACCGAGACCCTTGAGAACGCTCAACTGATTGTTCTTGGAAACCGACCAGATCGCAAAGATATAAGCAGCACGCTTCAAATCTTCTGACGCGTTGCCATTGATACCTATACCGCCGATGCCACAGTTGGTGCCGTTGACAGCTTGGCCGCCATTGACGATCCAGCTCGCTTCGCCCTTTGGACATGGTGCGTAGGCAGTCTTTCCGCCTGCGGCCTGTGACTTCTTTTCATCTTCGATAGAAGCCGCAAACTCGTGATATTGAGTCTGCATCGCAATTTTGCCAGCTTGATAAACGGTATTCAGTTCGAGTGTACCATTGGCAAGGTTGTCCGGATGGCAAACATCTGCCAGTTCCTTGAACTTCTGCATCATGAGCACAGACTGCTTGTCGCCCCAGTTGGTTTTGCCCGGTGTTTTGGACCCATAGACATCGTCAATGTTCCAATCTGCCCAGCGTCCGTTGGCAAACAAGAAGCGCTGAATATCAAGTTGTGTGGTCCAAGCAAAGTTGCCGTGGTGCTGAGCGTAGCCATAGGGAACGTCTTGACCAGATTCTTTCAACTTCTTGAAGAATGTCGCCATGTTGGTGACGTCTTTCCAAGTCGAGTTCTCGTTGAACTCTAAACGCTTGCTATATTCTTTTTCGAAGTCTTTGGTGTACTTCTCGAAAATGTCTTGGCGATAGAAGGTGCAGGCAATGGCAGCATCATAAGGAAGTGCAATAATCTTTCCTTTCTGATAGAAACGTCCGCAAGCCGACAAGAAGTTTGGATACCATGCCTCGTCGCCATAGCCTTCCGAATCTTGTGGCAAAGTGCTGTCGCCGAACATCGGTGTCATATCCGCATAGAAATCGGCAAAGGGCGCGCCGATTGGCTTATCTTGCACATAGTTGAGCACATAGTCAGCCTTGCCGCTTTGTAAGTCGATCCCGACCTTTTGTTGCACAACTGGCAAATCATCTGTGAGAACTTCAACTTCAATGCCGGTTAGATCAGTGAACGCCTTGATATTATCACGGATCGCAAAAGAAGGCGGCGTGTTCTCAGACATGAACTTAAGTTTCGAACCCGCATATTGTTTCCACTTAGCATCGTCAGACGAGGCCGCTTGGGCAGTTGTACGGGTAATTGTTGAGCCTAAGCCAAGCGTCAAACCGCCCGCGCCAAGACCTGCTACGGTACCACCACCAAGTTCTAAGAACTTACGGCGGTTGATGCTTGTGTAGATTGCATTTCTAGGAATATTGAACATTGGATTTCCTCCCAAATTTAAGTGCTGACAGATTAAAACTGCTCTTCGAACCACTACCAACTCAGCAACGCCGACATTCGTCGCGTCCAAATTGGTTCACCAAATGCCCTAATATGATTTCAGGACACCCCAAACACCGAATCTGACACCAACTCTTCTGACGAGGTCAAAAATTGACAGAAGACCGATCATATTGCGATCTTTTGCACTGTAGGAAATTTTCACCATACAAAGCAAGAGAAATCGGTTCGAGCCGTTTTGAAAAAATCAAAAATCACTTTTGGCACGATTTCATCTGATTAAATGGCTTTTTTGTTAAAACAACACTCCATTTATATCGGGCTGTACTTGAAAACATTTTTCTCAATTAAAATCTTGTCTGTTTCTTTTGAAGAGAAAAAGTCTTCCTGAAAGATTAACCTAACAGAATCTAGAGCGGAATGAGGTGTGACAGAATCGGAATTGGGATTCCCAAATCACTTGTGATGTGATTCAAACTGGCCACGGGGTTGGAGGCCAGTTGTCATGACCAAACCTTATCGGATGGAACTGCGATTGCGTGCTGTTCGTTTTGTGGAGGCCGGGCAAAGTCGGCATGAGGTTGCCAAGCGACTTGGCATAAGTGTATCGTGTGTGGTGAAGTGGTTGCAGCAATACACGTCAACAGGCAATGTTGTCCCCGGACAGATGGGCGGCCACCGCCCACGTAAGATCGTGGGTGAGCATAGGGATTGGGTCTTGAAGGAGATTGCCTCTGAAGCAAATGTGACCTTACAAGGCTTGGCCGATGGTCTTGCTGCGCACGGGCTGACGGTTGACTACCGCACCATATGGAACTTCGTGCACCGCGAAGGTAAGAGCTTTTAAAAAAACAGTTTATGGGGGAGTGTCAGGAATCTTGTGCGCGGGGCCGGTTTCATTTTCAACCTTGGAACCGTTCGCCGAAGATGATGGCGAATTGAGCCCTTGCTTCGAACCATT
>JAYTUV010000088.1:0-22064 GCA_043744395.1 Aestuariivirga sp. | reverse complement strand
AGATCAATCTGACTTTTGACGGAATCGTCAAAAGTCAGATAAATTGGTCGAAAATAATAACTTAGGGCGCTTTTGATGTTTCCATGAAACATCAAAACGCTGTAGTCACTAACTATTTGCATTTTAAGGTATCTCGGTCAGTAACACTATCTCCGCGAAAACAGCCCTGACTCTTCAACTTTATCGCGCAGTTGCATCAGCCAATAAGAGCCTTGAACACCCAGTCTTCCGAGCTGCCCGTAAGCCCATTGTGGTGCGAATGGGGTGAAGCGGCGGTAGCTATCATCCCCTTTGGCAATCGCTGAAGCAAGAAGAACGCCGGCCATCGCTGTGGTATTAAGGCCATGGCCACCAAAGGCGGTGGCGAACCATTGCCCTTCTGCATCGCGCCCGATCAGTGGCATTTTATGAATGGCATACCCCATCAAGCCAGCCCAAGAATGATCAATGCGCGGATCACCCAAAGTTGAATAGGTTGCAAGCATATCGCGCTTCATGACGGTTGCCAGTTGCGAAGGTTTGGACACCCGTGTTGTTATGCGCCCGCCCCACAAGATCCGACCTTCATCGATGAGGCGGTAGTAATCCCCTGCCCGCCTTGTATCTGAAATTGCAGCGCTCGTATTGATCGCGTTTTGGGTAAGTGGCTCTGTGACAGCGATGTAAGTGGCGACTGGCAACACAGCACGGCCAGAGGCTTTATGCACATTGCGCCCGGTGGATGAAACGCAATGCACAACATGGCGGGCGCGCACTTGGCCGAGGGCAGTTTTGACAATAAATTCTTGGCCCGATTTTTGCGACGAGATGACGGCACTATTTTCAAAAATTTGTGCGCCAGCCTTTCGGGCCTTTGCAGCAAGCGAAAGCAAATAGCGCAAAGGATGAATGTGAAAGGATTGCGAAAAAAGCAGCGATTCAAAATAGTTCTTTGATGAAAGCTTCTGACGCGTTTCAGCAACTGAAAGGTGCTGAACGTCTTCATCATAGTGCTTTTGCATTTCGACACCGTGGGCCTTTAACCCACCTTTATCGTCATAGCGTGAGGCTACCATCCAGCCCGACCCCATTCTGTCGGAGGGAGCAACCTCGGCCCGCACATATTCTGTGCCCGTGCGCGATAATTTGTAGAGCTCACGCGCGACGTCTAAACCAACGTGCTTTGTAACATCTTCCATGCCCAGCGCAAAGCCGCTGGACACAAACCCACCATTACGACCCGATGCGCCAGAACCAATCACATTTTTTTCGAGGAGCACAACCTTCAGCCCAGCCCGCGCCAGTTCTAACGTTATTGTAAGCCCGGCCAGCCCACCACCCACGACACAAACATCGACTGTAAGTGTTTGGGCGAGAGACCGAACAGTTTCACGATGGGCTGTGCTTTCGTACCAAGTTTCAAATCTCTGAGTCATTGGTACTGCTGTTGTGAACTAAGCCGCTGCTTGTGTTGTTTTAAGACCTGCAAACATTCCAACAGAAAGACCGATAGCGTGCAGAATGATGGTAGCGATTACAAAGCCTGCGCCATATTCAAAACCAGTGGCCTCAATTGGCATTTCTGAACCATGGGCAAAACCATGGAACACGGCAAAGAAACCACACAGCGCCATGGCCAGAGCAATAGGTGCGCGCCAGCGCAACAAAACAACGCCGCCCAAGACAAACATTGATGCCGTAATTCCAGCTTCAACAAACGGCATTGTAAAGCCTGCCATTGCCCATGCCGCACCAGCCATCATCATGGCAACAAAACTAGACGGGACTAAATATCTTGCGCGACCGCCAATGATGGCGGCGAACAATCCAACCGCTACCATCGCAACAATATGATCATAACCGGTGAAAGGATGAATGAAACCGTGCACAAATCCAGTTGCGCCCAGACCCGTGTGCGCCTCGGCCAAACTCGCCGTTGTCATCAACACGGTTGCACTTAAAATCAATTTCTTCATCATTTGCCGCTCCATTGCTCTTGCCCACATGCGATATGCATCTGTAGTCGTGAATTAAAGTAACACAGTCTGATCGTGCTACAAAACCAAATTCGTTAGATGAAATGAGAAATACGACTTATTTCAAATTCTCCAGCTGAGGCACATAACCCGGCTTATTGGGATCCATCAGCGGCTTTGTAGGCAGCGTATCTTGATCAACGTCCGACACATATTGGGTCTTGTATTGGTCAAGTTCGGTTCCTTTTTCATCAATGGCCAGCACGCTCACAAGTAAGGGCACGTCTTTCTGAATGCCAACAAGCGCCTGACTTTCAAATTTAAAATCGAGAGCTTCTGGATTATTGGGGGTTTCCACTCTCTGAGGGGTGGCCTCACCTGGGATTTCAAAAAGAGCCACAAATTTACTGCCTGCATTCATGGGGGCGAGACGCCTGATGACGATGACTGCTGATGCCTTGGAATATCGGTAGTTGAAAGTCAGCCCTCCGCCTAAAAATTGGATATATTTTTTAGGCTTTTGACTGTCGCTACAGGCGCTGAGCAATAATGCAGTGGTGATTATGTAAGCGGAGCATTTAAACTTTCTCATGAGGTTTCACTTTCTCTTTCCGAACTCACGCCAGCCAAACCCTCTGGGCGAAGGATGAGGCACAAGACGATTATACTAAACACGGCAACATCACGGTATGTTGTTCCAAAAAATGTTGACCACCCCACTTCCAAAACAGCCAAGATGCAGGCCCCAATGACCGCACCACGAATTGTGCCAAACCCGCCAATAACCGAAGCAAACATGGCCTTGAAACCAATCATCATACCGATTGAAAAACTGGCACCACCATAAGAAATTGCTGATGCCCACCCTGTGACCCCTGCCAATGCCCCTGCAATACCAAAGCTTTGACTGGCGATTGTTTCAGGATTGATACCACACAGCGCCGTCAGCTTTATGGACTGGGCGCAAGCGCGCCAATGCAGACCAAACTGGGTCAGCCGCAATAATAGACCAACGGCGACCACTGAGCCAAGACCAACAAGGATCGCCATGAATGTTATGCCCGACAGCTTGACGACATATTGGCCATGCAATTCAAAAATGGACTGGCCTGAAAACAGAGGCGGCACCCAAACATCCCGCCCTGCAGTTTGAATGCGCATCACTTCTTCTATAAAAATTGAGAGGCCAATCGAGGCGATCATAAAAGCCAAAGGATATTCCAACAGCTTCTTGCCCATGAAAACCTTAGCGATCAGCGCACCCAATGCTCCGCCACAAGCCACTGCTGCGGCAAGTGACCAAAGCGCTGCAACCAAATCGCTCTCACCATGCAACTGCGACGAAAAGCAGATGTAGATTGCTGCAAAACTGCCGAACATAGCCAGATCACCAAACGACAAAAATATGCGCCGCGTAATCGCCTGTATCATCGCAAAAGCAACCGACAACGGCAAATAAAAGCTCAGCAGTTGGAGCGTATTGAGGAATTGCTGAAGCCAAAATTCAAACATCGTTATCGCTTAATCTCTCTTCCCAGTTTCAAATTGCCAATCATTTGCCAAAACTTCGACCAGCGTTACGCGTTCAGGTAAAGCTAGCAGAAACTCCGGATCGCGGTCTAAGTGACGTGCTCGGGTTAAATCATCACCCGACCACACCGAAATTGATTCAAGGCTTGGCCAATAAGAAACGACTGTGAAATCAACACTCACCTCGCCAACACTTCGAAACATCTGAACACCCAAATTTCCGGGCATCCTTTGAATTTTCAAGACACCAAATTCATACAGATAATCGGCGTATTCTTCGCCCTTCTCGAGCTTGGTTTGCCCGCGCCAGATGCGCGCATAAATTGGCTTTCCCAAAGAATGCTGGGCAAGAAACTCAGTTTTTCCGGCGGGAGATTGCGTGAAATCAGACAAAGAAGCACCTTCAAAATTAAAACAGTTGTTTTATACAAGTGTTTCATGTAGAATGAAAGCGGTAATGTCGAAGCATGTTTTAGCCTCAGAAACCCGCGACCGCATTTTGCGGGCGGCAAGTGATTTGTTTGCAACATCCGGATTTAAGGCCACGACATTGCGGGACATCACAGAACGCGCCGGTGCGAACTTGGCCGCGGTTAATTATTATTTTCGAACCAAGGAAGACCTTATCACCAGTGCAATCGAAGAAGCTGTGCGACCACTGGTAGCGGCACGCACGAAAGCATTGGAGGCGTGTTTGGAGGCGGCAAAACCAAACTTGCCAACCATTGACCAAATGGCGGAAGCATTGGTGAGCCCTCTCCTCACCTTCAGCGAAGGCGAAAACCGCAACCGACTTTTATTGCTGATGCAAATTCGCCCAGAGCCTGAGAGTGATCACAGTGTTGTTGTCGTCAACCACTTCAGACCTTTGCATGAGCTGTTCGTATCATTGCTGCAAGCTGTGTTACCGCACCTGCCAAAATCTGAAATTGCTTTTCGCTATGACTGCGCGAGAGGTGCTACTTTACAGTCTCTTGTTGAGTTAGCACCCGCGAGAAAACTCGTCAGCATGTCAGGGAACGAGCGCGACCTCCTAGAATCCAGTCAAAATCGAAAAGCCGCTTTGGTACGATTTGTAAGTGCCGGATTTCAAGCAAAAGCTGACTGATTTAAAAGTAATATCTACCTAAACGCCAGATGAACGGCCCATTCAGGCCCCGTTCTAGCTCGCTTCTCCATAACTGTTTTCAAGTTCAACGCTTAACCCAAACAGGGAGTGAGAAAATGAAAACCTTCGCAAGCATCATCATCCTAACCATCTCCTTTTTATGCGCAGGCGCCTTCGCGGGCAACGCGCTTCCAGTGCAAATTCATAAATCAAATGTGACAGTGATTTACAAAAATCAGGTCGGCCCATCACTGATCGAAATTTCTCAACGCCTCTGCAAAGTGAATTTCTGCAGGGAAGTATAATTTAAAATTCGCCTCTACTGGGGGCGGATACAGCGTGTGCGACCGGGCTTGAAAACGCCCCCTCTCAAGGTCTGGTCGCACTGCTGTTCTATTTAAATATCAAACGCTTCAATTTGCGCAAAGGCTGTGCGCAGCGCTTTTGACCATTCACTCGATAGCATTTTAAAATAAGGGTCATCTGGCCCGATGCGTTTGCTGTGTTCAAATTTCAGCGTATCGGTTTCGTAAGTCAACATATCAATCGGCAAACCAACGCTCAAGTTTGAACGCAGCGTTGAATCAAATGACAGCAAGATCATCTTTGCCGCATCACCCAGCTTCATATCATTGCGAGCGACTCGGTCGAGAATAGGTTTGCCATATTTATGTTCGCCGATTTGAAAAAATGGGGTATCGGCACTCGCCTCAATAAAATTTCCTTCAGTATAGATTTGAAACAGACGCGGTGGTTGTTTTCCAATTTGGCCGCCAAAAATAAAACTGGCAGAAAATGCATCACCCTTTGCACCCAGCTCTTCACCATCAATCTTGCGCACTTCACGAATGGCACGGCCCACAATGCGCGCCGCTTGAAACATGGTTTTGGCGCCATACAAATTGTCAGGGTCCTTGGATTTTCCCACAGGCTTAGCGTGTTCAGTGAGCAAACTTACAACGGCCTGAGTGACCGCCAAATTGCCAGCCGTCAACAACGTGAAAACGCAATGCCCGCTGTTTTCCCAGCAATGCAGCTTTTTAAATTTGCCAACACTGTCCATGCCAGCATTTGTGCGTGTGTCGGCGGCCATGACCAAGCCTTGATCCAGCAACATTCCCACGCAATACGTCATATCCGTCTCCCAGAATCAGATTTTTCTATTGTTGGTCGATCTCGACGCGCACTTCAACTGTCATGGTTTCGTGGGCCCCACCGCGTCTTGATCCACGAATGGGGGTGACTGCTGAGGCATCGATGCCCGCTGCTACGCGCACATAATGATCAGTTGGGCAAATACCGTTTGCCGCATCAAAGCCAACCCAGCCGAGATCAGGCACATAGGCCTCAGCCCACGCATGTGAAGCACTGGACGAGGCGCCAATGCCTGTGACCAAATAACCTGTTACATAGCGGGCTGCATAACCGAGCGCACGTGCCACGCCGAGAAAAATATGGGTGTGATCTTGGCAAACACCACGCCCACTGAGAAACGCCTCAGCAGCTGTGGTACTGGCATCTGTGGCACCAACGGTAAATTCAACTTGTTTATGAATAGCAGCCATCAACCCATGCAATTGCTCCAGACCATGAAGTTGCAAAACTGAAGTCTGCACCTTTTCCGTTATCAGCGCACTCGGGCGCGTGGCGATTGTTTGTCTCAGGAAAACAGAATTAGGCGCGGTACAAACAACACCATTGACCAAACCACCAGCATTTTCACAATCAACCAAACCTTCTGCAATAACTTCAACAGGCCCTTTTATGTTGCTGCATGTCACGAGATAAACAATGTTCCCAAAGCCATCGATATAGCTCAAGGCATTTTCAATGCCCGGCGTAGTGATGGCCCATTGAACGACTTTCTGCGATGCAAAAGAAAGCGGCGTTAAGTGCAAGCGCTGCACAGAATAATCCAGCACTGAATCATATTCAAAATGGGTGACGTGGCGGACGGAAAGGCGCATGGCAACTCAGGGGAAATTATAAGTTTTAGTGATGCTTTGCGAAAGCCCGTTATTCGCATCCATGAATTCTTGCAAAAACTCATGCAAACCGTCTTGAAAAATCTGCACCATTTTGCCACCTTTCAAACGGGCTTGGGTTTGAGCAGCAAGCGCATGACAATCATAGCGCTGGCCATAAAGCTGGCCCAAACCATCCAACGCCAAGTTGATCCAATTGTAAGTGAACAGCAAAGAGCGCGGCATTTCTTCTTGCAAAATCAAAAATTCAGAAACAAGCCACGGCTTATATCTGCTGTCCTTGTAAAACCATCGATAAGCCCGGTGTGCTGAAACTGAACGCAGAACCTGCGCCCACTGTTGTGCATCCACTTCGCTGCCCACATCAGTGGCACGCGGAAGAAGTATGAAATATTTTACGTCAAGAATGCGCGCCGTATTATCAGCACGTTCAATAAAGTTACCAAGCTGGCTGAAATAATAGTTATCAGTGCGCAACATTGTGCCCAAAACAGCGCCGCGAAATGCCATAGACTTTTGTTTAACCCATTCCAGAAAACTGGGCAGACGGTCAGACGTAATAGTATCAGGATCAATCAGCGCCAACTCATTCCAAGTGGAGTTCAAGCTTTCCCACACATCTCGGGTGAGCGCTGTTCGCACCGCACGGCCATTATTCCGAGCCGCTTTAAGGCAGGATTTGACGCTTGTTGGATTATCTTCGTCAAAAAGCAAAAAGCTAATCACCCGCGCGCCGTCAATATCACTATATTTTGCGGCATAGGTTTCGGCGCAAGCAGCACTGGTGAGCGTCGATCGCCATTCATCTCTGTGGCCTTCAACGGCTCCTGGCATTAATGAAATGCGGTAACCCACTTCCAAAAGACGCGCCATGTTTTCGGCGCGTTCAACATAGCGTGACATCCAGAATAATGATGAGGCTGTGCGTCCTAGCATGTCAGTCTTCCAAAACCCAAGTGTCTTTGGTGCCGCCACCTTGACTTGAATTCACGACCAGAGAACCTTCTTGCAAGGCCACGCGCGTTAAACCACCAGGTGTTACGCGCACCTGATCACCACCGCAAAGCACAAAGGGGCGCAAATCAACATGGCGAGGTGCCACACCAGATTCAACAAAAGTAGGAACGGCAGAAAGTGCCAATGTCGGCTGGGCAATATAATTTGATGGCCTTGCTAAAAGCTTGGCGCGAAACTCTTCAACTTGCGCCTTAGTCGAGGTTGGCCCCACCAACATGCCATAACCGCCGGAGCCATGAACTTCCTTTACCACCAGTTCCGACAAGTGTTCACTGACATATTTGAGGTCGGACGCATCGGAACATCGCCACGTCGGCACATTCTTTAACAGGGGTTTCTCGCCTGTGTAGAATTCAATAATCTCGGGCATATAAGTATAAATCGATTTATCATCGGCAACACCTGTGCCTGGTGCATTCACCAGTGTGACGCGCCCTGCCCGGTAAACATCAAATATGCCGGGCACGCCTAAATTTGATTCCGGCCTGAACGCCAAAGGATCAAGATAAGCATCATCAATGCGGCGATAGACAACATCTACTTTCTTTGGCGCTTGGGTTGTGCGCATATAAAGCCAACCGTCGGACACAAATAGATCTGATCCCTCGCACAGCTCGACGCCCATTTCATCAGCCAAAAACGCATGTTCAAAAAATGCAGAGTTATGTATGCCGGGAGTTAAAACCACAATCACTGGTTCATCGCTCGACGTGCTGGGTGCCACGCTTTCCAATGTCTTGTGCAGCACCGAAGGATAATTTTCGACAGGTGCTATACGGTGTTGTGAAAACAGCTCTGGAAACAAATG
This sequence comes from Aestuariivirga sp., assembly GCA_043744395.1. GTDB lineage: Bacteria > Pseudomonadota > Alphaproteobacteria > Rhizobiales > Aestuariivirgaceae > Aestuariivirga. The sequence goes on along the minus strand of JAYTUV010000088.1, from coordinate 13,661 downwards.
CATCATCGCTTCACGGTCTTCGAGCATGTAGGACACACCCGACGGTGTTCGGCAATTATCTTCTAAAACATAAAAATCATTTTCAGCCACGCGCACAATATCGATCCCCATAATATGCGCATAAATGCCCTTGGTTGGATTCACACCCACCATTTCCGGAACGAAGGCATCGTTCTGAATAATAACATCCGTTGGAATGCGCCCCGCGCGTAAAATGTCTTGGCGGTGATAGAGATCATGCAAAAACGCATTCATGGCGCGCACACGCTGCTCAATGCCCGAAGCTAGCCTGCGCCATTCTAAACCTGAAAAAACCCGTGGAACAATATCAAACGGGATGATGCGCTCTGATGCTTTGTTATCGCCATAAACCGCGAAGGTTATACCCTGCCGGCGGAAACGAGCTTCGGACTCACGAATGGCTCGTTCAATATCCGACGGCCCAAGCTTTTTGAGCCAAGACTCTACCTTGCTATAAGGTTTTCGAACCTTTCCGTCGCTAAGAAACATCTCATTGAAGGCCATTGAGCCCATCGCCCCACTTTATTGCATTGCAGTATGAGCGCAAAATTAAGTTATATGCAAGTGTTTCAGGTTTTCAGATCATTTTCCGCACCGCACAAAAATCTATCCATATGGGATTGGGATTGAGGCTGGATTTGTGGGGGAATGAAACGAAACCAGAGTTTACTTCAAACTTCCACTGCTAGCGATAGTTTATGGATCATCCGGGTAGAAGGCAGAAACCACTGTAATCTTGCATTACACATCGACATTTTTGCACAGAGTAGAAATAATGATGATGAAATTTGACGTGGATGTTTAGTGAGAAGATGAAATCGGTCAGCGCAATCATAAACGTAGATTGTACAAGATTAGCAAGGTCAACGAGCGCTTCATCGACAACCAATGGTGTAATCAATAGCTCATTGAAGTTTATATTTTAAAAATCCAGAATTTCCCTTTCGGAGTTATCAAATTGTCGGCTCAAGAAATTTTAAATGAACTAATCGTAATTGAACGCGGGAAAATCGAGGGTGGTGACAAAACTGGAAATCTACTAGCGGCACAGAAAATTCAAATGACCGAAATGTCTGCTCGCGATTTATTTCAATTAATCGATAACTCTCTCAACATTGATGTGGATGAAGCATACTGGGCTTGAGATGGTCCTATGTTTGTGTTGACAACCGCAACACCAACTCCCATATTCTTTTTATGCGATCCGAACCTTCCCTCGCCGAAATCAACATTCATCTGCGCGCTCGCGCCGAGGATAAGAACATCATTGACCAAGCGGCGGGGCTTATCGGGGCCAACCGTTCGCAATTCATGCTGGCCTCGGCTTTGAAAGAGGCGAAGAATATTTTGCTGGATCAATCCACTATCCATATTGATGCCAAAGCTTTCAATGCCATTATGAAGTGGATAGATGAGAAGCCCAGTGCTGAAACCAAAAAAGGTATGAAGCGTTTGTTGCAAGCCAAACCTGTTTGGTGATGCTGGACGCGCCCACACTTCTCACCGACGCCCATAATCTTGACCACTTCAATTCCGGCGAACCCGTGTTGGATGATTGGTTGCAACGCCGCGCTTTGAGTAATTTGGAATCCGGTGCCAGCCGCACCTATGTGATTTGCCCAAAAGCCAAACAAAATGTAATAGGCTTTTTCAGCTTCAGCATGGGACAAATTTTGGCCAGCGAAGTTGCGGGCTCCATGCGACGCAATATGCCGAACAAAATTCCAGCTGTTGTTTTAGGCAGGCTTGCCATTGACCTCACCTGGCAGGGCAAAGGCGTAGGCCGCGCACTTCTGACCGAGGTGATGCGCCGTTCGCTTCGCGCAAGTGAAGAAGTTTCTGCCCGACTTGTGATCGTTCATGCGATCTCATCCGACGCCGAAAACTTTTACAAACATCACGGTTTCACCCGCCTGCCCACGGAAGCGCCAATGCTGGCCATTGATCTCTTGAAATATAGAACTTTAGCCAAACAGGTGTAGTTTTTTCGCACTGCACAAATATCTATCCACAGGGGTTGGAATCGTGCCTGCCTTTGTGTAGGAAACCCCAAATTAGGGTTCCCCGCACATGCCAAAACGCACCGACATTAAATCCATCCTCATCATCGGGGCGGGACCCATTATTATTGGTCAAGCATGCGAGTTTGATTATTCCGGCACCCAAGCATGCAAGGCGTTGAAGGCCGAGGGTTACCGCATTATTCTGGTCAACTCCAACCCAGCCACCATCATGACTGACCCTGATCTGGCAGACGCCACTTATATCGAGCCGATCACGCCTGAAGTTGTGGCCAAGATTATTGAGAAAGAGCGCCCCGACGCTCTACTTCCCACCATGGGCGGCCAAACCGCATTGAACACGGCGCTGTCGCTGGAAAAAATGGGTGTGCTTGAAAAATTTGGTGTAGAACTAATTGGCGCGAAAGCCGCAGCCATCGACATGGCCGAAGACCGCGAATTGTTCCGCGAAGCCATGAAACGTATTGGCCTAGAAACACCGCGCTCGCGCTTGGCCAATGCCTCCAACGCAAAAGACGCCGATAAGGAAGCCTATGCTTCTGGCAAAGCGGCAGCCGCTGATGGAGCAATATTCGAGAAATTCTGGGCTGAAGGCGAAGCTGAACGACTGAAAAAATATCGCAACCGCGCCATGGTTGAAGCTTTCGATGCCATGCTCGAAATCGGCCTGCCCTGCATTATCCGCCCTTCATTCACACTTGGTGGCACGGGCGGCGGCATTGCTTACAATCGCGATGAGTTTTTGGACATTGTGGAACAGGGCCTAGACGCCTCTCCCACCGCTGAAGTGCTGATCGAAGAGTCAGTGCTTGGCTGGAAAGAATATGAAATGGAAGTTGTGCGCGATAAGGCGGACAACTGCATAATCATCTGCTCCATCGAAAATATTGATCCGATGGGCGTGCACACGGGTGACTCCATCACCGTGGCCCCGGCCCTCACGCTGACCGACAAAGAATATCAAATCATGCGCAACGCTTCGATCGCGGTTCTGCGCGAGATTGGTATTGAAACTGGCGGATCGAATGTTCAGTTTGGCGTGAACCCAGCTGACGGTCGCTTGGTGGTTATTGAAATGAACCCCCGCGTCTCGCGGTCATCTGCGCTCGCATCGAAGGCCACAGGTTTTCCGATTGCCAAGATCGCGGCGAAATTGGCCGTGGGTTATACGCTAGACGAATTGGCCAACGACATCACAGGCGGTGCCACACCCGCATCATTCGAACCGACGATAGATTATGTGGTCGTAAAAATTCCGCGCTTCACTTTCGAAAAATTCCCCGGTGCCGTGCCTTACCTTACAACGTCGATGAAGTCCGTGGGCGAGGTCATGGCTATCGGCCGTACCTTCCAAGAGTCGATGCAAAAAGCATTGCGCGGTTTGGAAACGGGTCTCAGTGGATTTGATGAAGTAGCCATTGAAGGAATAGGCGAAGGCGATGATAAAAACGCCATTCGTGCGGCCTTGGGTTTGCCCACGCCTGATCGTTTATTGAAGATTGCACAAGCATTCAGGCATGGCGCAACCGTCGACCAAATTTTTGCGTCTTGCAAATATGAGCCTTGGTTCCTGCGCCAAATTCAAGAATTGGTTGAGACCGAAAAGCGAATCCAAAACAATGGCTTGCCCAAGGATGCTGAGAACTTACGCAAACTGAAAGCCATGGGCTTTTCGGATAAACGTTTGGGTCGCCTCGCAAGACTTTCAGAGGCGAAAGTTCACAAGTACCGCACCAAATTAAAAGTGCATCCGGTATTCAAACGTATCGACACATGCGCCGCCGAATTCGCATCGCCAACCGCTTATATGTATTCGACTTATGAAACTGGACTTGCGGGCAACGATGGCAATGAGGCACGACCAACTAACAAACAAAAAATCATTATCTTAGGCGGCGGACCAAATCGCATCGGCCAAGGCATCGAGTTTGACTATTGCTGCTGCCATGCCTGCTTTGCGCTGCATGACGCAGGTTACGAATCCATCATGGTTAATTGCAATCCTGAAACCGTATCAACTGACTATGACACATCAGATCGTCTCTATTTTGAATCTCTCACCGCTGAAGATGTTTTAGAAATCATCCGCGTTGAACAAAGTAATGGCATGCTCAAAGGCGTGATTGTCCAGTTCGGCGGGCAGACGCCTTTGAAGTTGGCCGCAGCGCTTGAAGCCGCAGGCGTTCCAATTTTGGGCACAACGCCAGACGCCATCGACTTAGCTGAAGACCGCGAGCGTTTCTCGAAGCTCGTTAAAAAGCTGAAACTCAAACAACCCGAAAATGGAATGGCTTATTCTGGCGCAGAGGCCAAGAAAATCGCTAAGCGCATTGGCTTCCCCGTGGTGATCCGCCCATCATACGTGCTGGGTGGCCGCGCCATGGAAATCGTCAAGGATGATGTTGGCCTGCAACGCTATATCACTGAAGCCGTCGTTGTGTCCGGCGACTCGCCCGTATTGATCGACTCCTATTTAAGCAACGCCATTGAAGTCGATGTTGACGCGATCTGCGATGGGAAAGATGTTTTCATCGCCGGTGTAATGGAACACATCGAAGAAGCTGGCATTCATTCTGGTGATAGCGCCTGCTCGCTGCCGCCCTATTCGCTCAAAGCACCAATCATCGCCGAACTCGAAGTGCAAGCCAAGAAGCTGGCCCTCGCACTCAATGTAGTGGGCCTGATGAATGTGCAATTTGCCGTGAAGGACGACGAGATTTATATTCTCGAAGTGAACCCACGCGCCTCGCGCACAGTGCCCTTCGTGGCCAAAGTGATCGGCGAACCCGTTGCCAAAATCGCCTCGCGTGTAATGGCAGGAGAAAAGCTTTCCAGCTTCAAGTTGAAGAATAAGAAGTTCTCGCATATCGCTGTAAAAGAAGCGGTTTTCCCATTTAATCGTTTCCCCGGCGTTGATGTTTTGTTAGGCCCAGAAATGCGCTCCACGGGCGAAGTTATGGGCCTTGATAAGACCTACGACATGGCGTTTGCCAAAGCCCAATTGGGCGCTGGCATGCGCATGCCTTTAAGTGGTTCGGTGTTTGTTTCCGTGAAAGAACCAGACCGCGCCAAGGTTTTATCATCGGTCAAAAAACTTGCTGAGCTTGGCTTCAACATCAAGTCCTCGGGCGGCAACCACGCCTATTTCGAAAGCAAAGGTGTGGCCACCACCAAGATCAACAAAGTTTTAGAGGGCCGCCCCCATATCGTGGACGCCATCAAGAACGGCGACATCCAGCTCGTCTTAAACACCACCGAAACCCGCTCATCTGAATCCGATTCAAAATCGATCCGCCAAACCGCCGTGATGCAAAAAGTGCCCTACTACACCACTCTGCCCGGCATCATCAGCGCGACCAAGGCGATTGCAGCGATGAAGGCAGATAAGATCGAAGTTCGGCCATTGCAGGATTATTTTAAGTAGGTTCTGATTGCCACCTGAAACACGGCGCTCAAACCGCCTGTTTCAGTGTGGCTAAGCGTAAGCTTGATTCCATAATTTTCCAACAGTGCTTCAACAATAGAAAGCCCAAGGCCACTGCCCTGCACTTTCTCATCAAGCCGCACCCCGCGAGATAGTACACGTTTTCGCTGATCGTCGCTGATCCCCGGTCCATCGTCTTCCACGCTAATAGAAGCTTGGGTTCCGTCCACAACCAGGCGTGCAACAACGACTTTCTTCGCCCACTTGCGGGCGTTATCAATCAGGTTGCCCATCACCTCGGCAAAATCTTCAGCGTTCATGGCGAGTGAGATATTTTCAGGGCCAATGACTTCATAATTAATAATTGAAGCTTGAGGCAGTTTTTTCAAGGTGTCGATAATTGAACGAATTTCAACCAAAGGCATGACACCAGAGCCGATCATCGTACCATCACCTTGCGCCCGCGCTTTGGCCAATTCGCGTTCAACATGGCGGTGCATCACCCGAAGATGGCCGCGTATGGCCTCGGCACTTTCGTTTTTTCCGCCCCGCGCCAATAGATCGGCCTGCCCTGCCAGAGCAGCAATTGGTGTTTTTAATCCATGAGCTAAATCGCCCGCCTGCCTGCGCGCGCGTTCAATATTGCGCCTCTGCATTTCAAGTGTGGCGTTAATTTCCTCGGCCAAAGGCATAACCTCCGATGGCACGCCCGAAGTTTCCACATGATCGCTCAAGCCACCACGCACCCGCTCAATATCGCGGCGCATGGCTTCAAGCGGCTTCAAACCATAATAGATTTGCGCAGCAGCAGCAGCCACAATAGCCAAAAACGCTAAACCCAATGCGATGGCCAGAGTTCGCACGAGGTCAGCGTGGTCAGCCGCAAGAACACGAGTATCTTGCGAAACCGTCAAAAGATAATGATGTTTGACATCCAATTTATCACGCTTGGATACAGCCCTGCTCATGCCAATAAGTTCGATACCCTTGGGGCCATGAATCGGCGTAATGGCAAAACTTTCTGCTGCGTGGTCTTTTGACAAGTCCAATGACTGATCCCATAGCGAACGCGACCGAATGGGTGGCTTTCCTTCTTCATCCACTTCCCAATAAAGACCAGAAAGCGGCCGCAGATAGCGAGGATCACTCATCTCAGCATCAAGTGCTACATTGCCATCATCTTTGATGATGATATGAGAGGCAAGTTGATCAAGTTGCTGCGAAAGGTTTTCGCGCAAGCGACTTTCAACTTGGCGTTCAAACAGATTCGCAATCAGAAAGCCGATAAAGGCCAAAGTCAGCAAAGCCGAAAAAGCTGCTGCCACCATCAACCGCAATCGCAATGAATGCGCGTTCAAATAGACTTATCTGGAATAAAATATCCAGCCCCTTTGCGGGTTTCAATCAGGCCCACTCCCAAACGTTTCCGCACACGACCAATCAAGGTTTCCAAAGTGTTCGAAGATGATTCACCCGCACCATAAACATGTTCATAGAGTTCCCTGAAACCAACAATAGTGCCTCTGTGATGCAAAAGATAGCTGGTAGCCCGATATTCTAAAGGTGAAAGTTTGGCCGGAACCCCATCGACAGTCACTTGCATTGTTCGCGTATCAAGGCGCAAACCACCAACTACTATGTCAGGGCCAGCGTGTCCGCTGCTGCGGCGCAAAACTGAGCGCAATCGTGCCACCAGCTCTTCAGCTTCAAAAGGTTTACCGATATAGTCATCAGCACCGATGTTAATACCTTCCACCCGGTCACGCCAACTACCACGCGCTGTTAGCGCTATCACCGGCATGGTTTTTCCGGCCTCACGCCACGATCGCAGCACGCTTAGTCCATCAAGTTTTGGCAAACCCAAATCCAAAATCACCGCTGCAAAATCTTCAGTGTCGCCCAAAAATTGCGCGGCCTCACCATCGCCAACAATTTCCGGCAAAAATCCAGCGGCGGTCAAAATCCGACCGATATGCTTAGCAACATCTGGCTCATCCTCGACCACCAAAACACGCATTATTTTTCTTGAACCTTGATGATTGTCTTGTCTTTCGCGCTGACCGTAACAACACTGTAGGTTCCCGTTTTCGACAAAATAGACAAGATATAAACCACTGCACCGTGACGCTTTTTGAGGCGGGCTTCAAGCAAGTCCCCCGGAACCGTCTTTTGAACTTCTAATAAAATCTCGGCCAAGGGCAACGCCTTGCCACTTTTCACAAGATCTAATGCATACTCATGTTCACCAGCTTCGTCGTGCCCCGGAATTTCGTCGCCTTCGTTATCACCATCAGCAAGCGCAAGGCTCGCGCTGGGGCAAACAAACGAAGTGCTCAAAATTGCCAAAAGCAACTCGCGCCTCTTCACCAAAAACTGGACGTGGCTTTTCATGATAACTTGTATGGCACATACAACCTGACAACTCGCTTAAAAAGCCTATCAGTGGCTTACCACCAAGTATAGTCCAGCATCTGATTGTTGGTTGATTGCAATCAACGTGTTCAAACTCAATAGGATGAAATCATGAAAAAATCGATGACACTTCGCAGTCTTGGTCTGGCCATTGCCGCCACTGCAATTGCCAGCACGTTTGCCTTTTCAATGCTTGCCCCCGCAAACGCATTTTCTGTCAAGGGCGTAAACGTCGAAGATAATGAAGGCCCAGCAGGCAACGGCATGAACGGCGAACACGAACATGGCCAACACCATAATGACTGCAAACAGGAGAACCAAAACTGCGAGTCGGATGGTGATAACGATTAAACGGACGTAAAACCGTTATCCACAAACAAATGCGTGCCGTTCACAAAGCTGGCTTCATCAGAAGCCAAAAACAAAGCGGCGCGCGCCACTTCCTCTGGCTCACAGATGCGCCCTTGTTGAGCTGCAATTGCTGCTTCGGACACGTCAATACCTAAAGCTTGGAGTTCTTTTACTTCGCGCAGCCCGTGCGGTGTTTTAACGAACCCAGGGCAAACAGCATTGCACCTGATGCCACGATCGCGAAACTCAACTGCAATCGCTCGCGCAAATTGGTGGCACGCACCCTTGGTGGTGCAATAGAGAACTTCCATAGGCGTTGCAGCAACTGCTGAGATGGAAGAGGTGCAAACTATCGAGCCACCACCCGCTGCAATCATTTGCGGCAACACCGCTTTGGTCATCAGGTACATGCTTTTGACATTCACATTCGTCAACCAGTCCCATTCCTGTTCGGTGGTTTCCAGAAATGGCTTGATCACAATTGTTCCAGCATGATTAAACAACACGCGAATTGTCCCAAATGCGGCCTGCACCTCGGCGACCGCACGGTTAACTTCTGCTGCGGACGACACATCGGCCACCGCATACATCGCCTCTCCACCCGCCTTCTTGATTGCGGCCACAGTGGCTGCCGCAGCTTCGGGATTCAGGTCAACAATTCCAATTTTTGCTCCTTCTGCGGCAAACAGTTTTGAAGCCTCGCCCCCCATACCCGTGGCTCCACCAGAAATAAGCGCAACTTTTCCTTGTAACCGTCCGGCCATTTAATTTCTCCCAATTAAAACCTTATATGACAACGTGATTTGCTAGTGAGCAACAAAAAAAGTGGGAAATATCCATCTATTTCGTAACACTTGAAATTTGCCGTTCTTTGTAGCATCTTATAGCGGTACCCGGCCTCGATTGCCTCACAGCAATTGCCGGGTGTTATTTTTCCTCAAAACTGGAAGACAAGGGACTAGACGAAAAGCCATGGAAAAAGTGCCAATGACCGAAGAAGGTTACGCCACGATGTTAGAGGACGTAAAGTTCATGAAATCGGTGGAACGCCCGCGCATCATTAAAGCGATTGAAGAAGCACGCGCGCATGGCGACTTGTCGGAAAATGCTGAGTATCACGCCGCCAAAGAAGCCCAAGGTTGGAACGAAACCAAGGTTCAAGAATTGGAAGACCGGCTGTCTCGTGCAGAAGTTATCGACCCGACAAAACTGTCTGGCGACACTGTTATGTTTGGCGCCAAGTTAACATTGATTGATGAAGACACTGAAGCCGAAGTGAAATATCAAATCGTTGGTGACTTTGAAGCTGATGTTAAAAAAGGCCGGATCTCAATTTCATCACCAATTGCCCGCGCGCTGATCGGCAAGAAAAAGGGCGACAGCATTGAAGTGAACACGCCCGGTGGTGGCAAGTCGTACGAGATATTGAAGGTGCAGTGGAAGTAACTGCGCAATTTTCTGCACTGCTTTTAATTCGCCTATCCTGCAAAAGCAGGATTGAAGTTCTTGAGGGTCAACAATGAAGATGCACAACTTTTTATTGTTGATTTTTTTTCTCACTAAATCGGCGCAAGCTTCTGTTTTTCTTGAAGATAAAACGTGGACAGAATTGCGAGATGAAGTGGCCGCAGGCACAACTACGATCATTGTGCCCATAGGTGGAACCGAACAAAATGGCCCGGCAATGGCGCTGGGCAAACACAATTTTCGCGTAATATTCCTCGCAGAAATGATTGCAACAAAATTGGGTAATACGGTTGTCGCCCCGGTGATCGCCTATGTGCCAGAGGGAACCATAAACCCGCCTTTAGCGCATATGAAGTTTCCAGGTACAATCACGATTCCCGACAAAGTATTCATTGACATGTTAGATTCAGCTTCTCGCAGCTTTAAACATGCGGGTTTCAAAACGATCGTATTGATTGGCGATCATGGCAGCTATCAAAATGATCTTACTATCGTTGCAGATAGATTGAATGCTGAATGGAAAGGCACGGCACACGTTTTTGCAGATCGTGAATACTACAACCTAAGCCAACATCAATATGTCGATGCATTGAGAGCAAACGGTGCAAAAGATTCTGAAATTGGCACTCATGCAGCACTGGCCGACACGTCCCTGATGTTAGCTGTCGATCCATCAAAAGTCCGCACCGAAAAAATTGCAAGTGGCCCGAAACTGGGCAGCGCTGACGGAGTTTATAACGGTGATCCCAAAAACGCATCCGCCAAATTAGGTCAACTAGGGATTGACCTGATTGTGAATGGAACGGTAGAGGCAATAATGAATTTCACGGCAACACAACAATTGAAATGAAAAACATGATTAAGCTCGGGGCCGTAGCCCTTCTCCTGTTAACTTTAAACCTCGTCATCAATTCTGGCAGCGCAAATGCCGCGCAAAAACATGTCACCAAGCAGCACTACGGAAATAAAAAAGCCGTTTTCAAACATGTCATGCGCCCACAAATAAAAAGAAAAGCTCTCGCGCGAAAACCAAATTTAGTCATTCCTAAAATGAAAGCGTCGGTCATCGCTAAATCAGTTGTCAAGCGGCCGATCGTTGCAAAACTGATAGTTAAAAAACCCGCAACATTACAGCACGACATGATGAAAATGGCTCAGCCTGTTGTGCTTCCTGTGCATGCTCCCAGCGTCTTGCCTGCCTCAGCCGAAACGCCAAAATCTTATGCTGATAACACTAATATCTACAGTGAGATCGGTTCTAGCAAACTGGACTTCGCATTGGTCAATGCGCTTCCGCGTGTCTATGTGCCTAATCATGCCTCAGATAGCGTGACAGTCATTAATGCGACAACAAAGCAAGTGATTGAAACATATAATGCTGGCCGTGGCCCACAGCACATTATTCCGTCATGGGATAAAAAAACGCTTTGGGTTGCCAACAATGCTGATCATTCAACTCAAGGCTCGATGACACCGATTGACCCATGGACTGGCAAAGCGGGCCAACACATTGCCGTTGATGATCCTTACAATATGTATTTCATGCCTGATGGATCGTCCGCAGTCATTGTTGACGAAGCCTATCGTCAATTAGATTTTCGAGATCCACAGACAATGGAACTGCAAGCAAAATTGCCCCTGCCCGAATGCGAGGGTGTGAACCATGCAGATTTTGCTGCTGACAATTCATACGCCATTTTCACCTGCGAGTTTGGCGGGGGAGCGTTAGCCAAAGTCGATCTGAAAAACAAAAAGCTTTTGGGCATTTTGAAGTTTTCCAAGGAAGGCATGCCGCAAGACATTCGCCTTTCTGCAGATGGCAAAACTTTTTACGTAGCTGATATGATGAACGATGGCGTTTTCACAATTGATGGCGACAAATTTATCGAAACTGGCTTCTTCGAAACTGGCAAAGGCACACACGGCTTCACAGTGAGCCGCGATGGAAAAAAACTCTATGTTTCAAATCGCGGTTCACACAACATGGTAAGTGGGCCGAACGGCCCGGGCAGTGTTTCGGTGATGGATTTTGCCAGCGGAAAAATTGAAACGACCTGGCCAATACCCGGCGGTGGCAGTCCTGATATGGGCAACGTAAGCCTCGATGGTAAAACACTTTGGCTGGCAGGTCGCTTTGATCATGAGGTTTATGCAATCAGTACTACTGACGGTTCTGTAGTTAAAATTCCCGTCCAGCTTGAGCCGCACGGGCTAACCGTCTGGCCACAACCCGGCCGCTACTCACAGGGCCACACCGGAAATATGCGCTAAACCGAAATTAACCTCTGGTTAAGAATTTGGCTTGAATGAAGACCGCATGAAAATGCGATTCTGGATAACGATCTTATTGATTGCGCTTTCGGCGAATGAAAGTGCTGCTGCGAAAAAAACAATGTCAACTTGCACTGGCGATGACCCAATCTATACTGGTTCTATCGACACTGCAGCTGACGGCATAAAATCTGGGCTTTCGCGCGTTCCAGCAGCAGGCACAATTGAAATCGCGTTTGCGCCGCTTCCACAGCGCTCCGCTGAAAGATTGGTCAAGAAGATCATAGATTCGGCGAAACTCAATGTCATCATGGCAGCCTATCAAATGACCTCGAAACCCATCGCAGATTCAATGTGCGCTGCAGCTCAGCGCGGTGTTGCAGTGACAGCTGTACTTGATCAAAAATCCAATCCACATGGGCTGGGTAACTCGAAGCGCGACTATCTGAGCGAATGCGGCGTCTATGTGCGAACCGACGCACGCTATCCAATCATGCACAACAAATTTATTGTGGTAGATAGCGTCCATGTCCAAACCGGATCGTTCAATTACACATTCTCAGCCGCCGAGCGCAACGCAGAGAATGCTATCGTGATGTGGAATAATCCAGTCATGGCAGAAAAATTTGAAAATGAATTTGAGCGTCTGTTTAAAGAGGCAAACGAATAATTTTTTTGGCACTCCACAATATCAACCCAGCACATAACCCCCAGAATGCTGCACCCACGCCATAAAGACTAAACCCTGACGCTGTGACCAGAAAAGTCACAAAAGCCGCCTCAATATCCTTTGCCTCTTTCAACATCGCAGTCATGCCGCCGAGAAGTGGCCCAAACAGGGCAAGACCTGCAATGGCCATCACCAATTCTTTTGGCAGTGCGCCAAGAATTTGCACAAAGCTTGCAGCAGCCAATCCGACCAATCCATACATCACAAAATAGGGAAACATAATCTTCCAGCGCTGCGCCGGATCAGGATGTGCATCTTGGCCCGTGACGAGCGAAGCAGTAATTGCCGCCAAATTCACCGCATGTCCGCCGAAGGGTGCCATGATCATCGATGCGGCACCCGTAGTGATTAATGCGCCACTCACGGGCGGATTATATCCCGATGCGCGTAACACGGCAAAACCAGGTAAATTTTGCGAAGCCATCGTTACGAGGTAAAGCGGAATACCAAGACCAAGCATCGCATGCCATTTAAATTCAGGCACATCAAACTCAAGAGGGGTAATCCCTAAAGTGCAACAAGTTGCCCCCATGTTTCCACTTAGATACCCAATTGCCAGCCCAAGAACCGTAATCACGGGAACAGCATAAAGCGGCAAAAATATCCGCATTACAAAAAATACGATCACAAGTGGTAAAACTAAAAACGGAGCCGCCAATCCAGCCGTCGGCACTTTTAAAACATAAGTCACCAACACGCCCGCCAACATGGCAGCAGCTATGGCAGGCGGCATTTTTTCAATGATGCGTTCCAATGGCTTCACCAGTCCCGTAACCACCATCAAAAAGCCAGAAAATAGAAATGCTCCCAAAGCTGATTGATAATCAATGCCCGCCGCACTGCTGATAATCAAAACGGCTCCCGGTGTTGACCACGCCGTTATGATCGGCATTTTATAGCGCCAGCATAAGGTTGCAGTGGTAATCGCCATCGCATAACAAAGTACCGAAGCCATCGAAGCTTG
>JAYTUV010000087.1:0-5748 GCA_043744395.1 Aestuariivirga sp. | reverse complement strand
GGCTTTATCACTCATTTCTCAAATAGAAGGAAGGCTTGGCAGAAAGGGCGCGCGCTGTAACACTGAGGCCCGCAGCGATGGTCAGCACCATGGCGACTAATGCTGTTATGATGGCGGTTGATGGCGAAAAACTCCACGGCATTTCCAAGATGTAATAGGCCAAGAACCAAGAACCAAGCGAGCCAACGACGATACCAAATACGGCGGCAACCAAACCGAGCAGCGCATATTCAATCGTAAACGCCCCCAATAACTGACGACGGGTTGCGCCATAGGTTTTCAGAACAACAGCTTCGTAACTGCGTGATGAAAGACCAGCAGCAAGTGCGCCCGCCAAAACCAATATGCCAGTCAGCAAAGTAATAATGTTTGCACCGCGCACGGCGGTGAGCATTTTTCCAAGCAGATCACCTACAGTGGCTAAAGCATCTTTCACACGAATTGCAGTGACTGCGGGGTAGGCGGCGGCCATGGTGTTTAATAGTTTTCCTTCATCGCCACCCTTCATTTCAACAGTCACGATTTCAGCATGGGGTGCGGCCTTCAAAGTGCCGGGCGTAAACACCAACACAAAATTGATCCCCATCGCCCGCCAATTGACTGTGCGCAAATTTGCTATTTGCGCTTCAACTTCACGGCCCAAAATATTGACGGTGATTTTATCGCCGATCTTAAGGTCGAGGCCTTGGGCAATATCTTGTGTCATCGAAACAAGATTTGGGCCTGCATAATCCTTGTCCCACCACTGACCTTCAACCAGAGTTGAGCCTTTGGGCAGTTCGTCGGCATAGGTCAGCCCCCTGTCACCCTTCAAGGCCCATGACGCATCAGAATTTGATTTGACCTGCTCAGCGGAGACGCCCTTCACCTTGGTAATGCGGCCTCTGAGCATCGGCGCATTGGTGATGGTGGTCACACCATCTTGGGTTTTGAGTTTTGTGGTGAATTCATCCAATGATGTGTTTGGAACATCAATAAAGAAAAAAGCGGGCGCGCGGTCTGGGATGCTGGATTTGAGCTCATTGCTGAGGGTCTGGTCGGTCAATGCCAAAGTCACAAAAAGTGTCAGACCGAGGCCTAAGGCCATGATGACCGAGCGCGATGTTGCACCTGGCTTGTAAAGACTTAAAACGGCTTGGCGGAGAAGCAAGTTTTTAGGGCGCGGCAGAAGGCTGGCGCCTTTGACAATGAGGGAAGCAAGCACTGCGAGAATAACAAAACTTGCAGCCAAACCACCCAGATACCCCGCCGTAACTTTTGGGTCTTCAAAGCTCAACAAAATTAAAACAGCAGCAATGGCAAGAATGCCGAATGAGGTTATGGCATAGCGCCAATTTATTTTGCCAGATTGCTCCATGCTGTGCGACCGGAACAAGGCTGCACCTTGAATGTTGGCGATGCGCGATAAGGGCCACAGTGAGAAAGCAAGTGTGATGAGCAGGCCTAATACCGCCGCAAATCCAAGCGGCATCCACATGATGCGGGTTGAAATGGGCAGGGGCAAAATGTTTCCAAAAATGGCTTGCACAGCAAACGGCGTTGCCGCACCAGCACAAAGTGCAATGGCAATGCCCAGCAAACTGACAGCGATAATTTCTGTAAGGCTTATGCCCACCACATCACGGTTCGGCAGGCCCAAACATTTCAAGGTGGCAATGGCATCGCGTCTGCGGTTGACGAACGCTGATACGGCATTGGCAATGCCAGCACCACCAATCACCAGTGCGGCAATACTCACAAGCGTCATGAAATATCCAAGCTTGCCCACAAATTCATCGGCACCTTGTGCGGCCTTATCGGTTGTGCGCGTGCGCCAGCCTGCTTCTGGAAATTTCGTTTTGGCTTCTTCCGTCACGGCCTTACCCGCACTCAGATTTCCTTCGCCTTTGAGCTTCACATGATAATTATAAGTCACCAATGAACCGGGCTTGATGAGGCCTGTAGATTTCATAGCATCTTGGCCCATGATCAAACGGGGCCCGAAGATAATGCCATTTGCGAGGCGGTCTGGCTCTTCATCGATTGTGGCGCGAATGATTACATTGGCCTCGCCCAGTTTGAGGGTGTCACCAAGCTTTAGGTTGAGGCGCTGTAGCAAAAGCGGATCGACAGCCACACCGAAGGAACCGTTTGCGGATGAAAATGTATCGCCTGTGGCGGGTGATAGTTTCAACGCCCCATAAAGCGGATAGGCTTGATCAATCGCTTTGATTTCAACCAACGTGGAAGAACCGTTGCTCTGCGCCATAGCGCGCATGGATGAGAGGGAGCTAAGTTCGCCCTTGGATCTCATATAAGATAATTCATCGGGCTTTGCTTCACGCTGCACGATGGAAAACTCAACATCGCCGCCTAGAATAATTTGGCCTTGTTCGTCTAACCCCTGCTGCACGGCGGTGGCGAGAGAACCAATCATGGCGATTGCAGCAACACCGAGCGTTAAACAACTTAAAAATATCCAAAAGCCTTTTAAGCCTGAACGCAGATTACGAAAGGCATATTTAATCCAAAGATCAATTCTCATGGTGATGAAGCCTTGCGCGGCTTACCCGCGCTGGCGCTGGCTTCCGTCACCTTGCCAACACGCACTTCTAAAATGCGGTTGCAACGTTTGGCTAAGAGTTTGTCGTGAGTCACCAAAAGAAGTGTGGCATTTTCTTTTTCTTTCAACTCAAAAAGAAGGTCGATGATGGTTGATCCAGTTTCCTGATCAAGATTGCCTGTGGGTTCATCGGCCAGCAAAATTTTAGCACCTGATGTGACCGCGCGGGCGATGGCCACGCGTTGTTGTTCGCCACCGGAAAGCTGACCCGGATAATGATCCAAGCGGTGACCGAGGCCCACACGCTCTAATCCGGACTTGGCACGGGCGAAGGCATCTTTGGTTCCTTTGAATTCCAAAGGCACAGCCACATTTTCAAGTGCCGTCATTGTTGGGATCAAATGAAAAGATTGAAATATGATGCCGATGTTATCGCGGCGGAATTTTGCCAGCTGCTCTTCTGAACGATCATTGAGGCTTACATCGTTGACTGAAATCTTGCCCGAGGTCACTGCCTCCAGTCCCGCAATCACCATCAGCAAAGATGTTTTGCCAGAACCCGATGGCCCCACAATGCCAATAGCCTCGCCCGCTTTGGCGGTCACATCAACACCGCGCAGAATTTTAACTTCGCCAGCACGACTCGACAGCGTGAGGTGAACATCTTTAAGTTGAAGGGCTGAGGTCATGAAGGATCCAGATTAAAACTTGCCAGAACGGCTGAGGCTTTCCATATGAGATAAATGAGAATTCTTACTACAGTTTTTTGTGCGATTTGGTTCATGTGGGGGCAAGCGCTGGCTGGCACAACCACTATTTTGGCTTTGGGTGATAGCTTAACGGCGGGCTTAGGCCTTGATGCGGGAAAGAGCTTTCCCGATAAATTGCAAGAAGCGCTCAAGGCCAAGGGCCATGATGTGACGATTATCAATGGCGGCGTTTCAGGTGATACGGCAGCGCAAGGGGCCGCGCGGTTGGATTGGGCGTTAACCGATGATGTGAAGGCGGTGATCGTTGAACTTGGCGCAAATGATGCGCTCCGCGGATTAGATCCAGCCCAGACCGAGGCTTCGCTACGACAGATCTTAGATGCGCTGAAAAAGAAAAACTTGCCATCATTGATTTTGGGCATGCGCGCGCCGCCTAATCTGGGCGCTGACTATCAGACCAAGTTTGACGGCATTTATGCCAAGTTAGCGACGGAATATGGCGCAGCGCTTTATCCATTCTATCTGGAAGGCGTGGCAGCCAACACAGATCTTAACCAAGCTGATGGCATTCACCCCAATGAAAAAGGTTTGGCAGTCATTGTGCCCAAAATTTTACCCTATGCTGAGACCCTTGTTACCAAGTTGCCATAATCGGCCTGTCATATAATATAGGCGAATCAAATTACGGGGGTAACTCAACATGTTGCGCTTGTTCACCGGAATAGAACTGCCCACACTGGTCACTGAAGATTTGGCCATGATGCAGGGCGGCATTATGGGGGCCACATGGATTGACTCTGAATCATTCCACATCACCTTACGTTTTATTGGCGATATTCAAGTGGGGCTTGGCCGTGAAGTGGCGCTGGCGCTGGATAGGATGGAGCTCAAACCTTTTTCGATCACGCTTAAAGGCATTGATGTGTTTGGCGGTAAAAAGCCGCATTCAATTATCGCTCATGTGGAGGAAAGCGCCGAACTTCGCCGCCTGCAACAAGGCCAAGAGCGCATTTGTCAAACGCTTGGCCTCGACGCAGAACCCCGCAAATTTGTGCCTCATGTAACCCTCGCAAGATTGCATAACGCTGATCCGCAAGCATTGCAGCGCTATATCGAATCACACGCGCTTTATCGCAGCACCACAATTCGGGTGGAGCGGTTTGTGCTGTTTTCATCAAGGCCAAGTCGTGGTGGCGGCCCCTATGCGGTTGAGGAAACTTACGCGATGGTTGGCGCATGAACACTGTTCTCACCGATACAGAAATCATGTCGCAGCTTTCCGGCTGGAGCATTGTGCAAGGCCGCGCGGCCATTAAGAAGAGCTTTAAATTCAAAAACTTCGGCCAAGCTTTTGGCTTTATGACTGAGGCGGCTTTGATTGCCGAGAAAATGGATCATCATCCTGAATGGTTTAATGTTTATGCGCGGGTCGATGTCACATTAACCACACATTCGGCTGGTGGAGTAACCATGTTAGACGTCACATTAGCCAAAGCGATGGATAATATTACGAAAAGTTAATCGAACCGACTTGACGATTGGTTTTATCATCCCCATATTCCAATCTCGTTCTCAGGAGGAACATTATGGCAGAACTTCGCAATTTCCCACAAGCCGGCGCGGGCGTCGCAGTGGATCAAGGTCTTCGGAGCTACATGCTCCGGGTTTATAATTATATGGGCGTGGCGTTGGTGCTGACCGCGGTTGCTGCCTATGCAACCTTTAACATGGCTGTTGTTAATGGCGCGCTGACCCCATTTGGTGAAGCGATATTTACAGGTCCAGCAAAATGGCTTGTCATCTTGGCACCATTGGCTATGGTATTCTTTATATCGTTCCGCTTGCACACCCTAAGCTTGCCAGCGGCGCAAGCCACATTCTGGATTTATGCTGCTTTGGTCGGCGTTAGCTTCGGGTCACTCGGCCTCATCTACACAGGCGGCAGCATTGCCCGCGTGTTCTTGATCACGGCTTTGACTTTCGGTTCGCTCAGCCTTTATGGCTATACCACAAAGCGTGATCTTTCGGGTTGGGGCTCATTCCTGTTCATGGGTTTGATCGGCATTATCATCGCTTCTTTGGTTAACTTGTTCTTTCAATCATCAGCCATGAGCTTTGCGCTTTCAGTGATCAGCGTTTTAGTGTTCACCGGCCTCACAGCCTATGACACACAATCGATCAAGGAAACCTATTATGAAGGCGACGGCACAACCGTTGCTGGGCACAAGGCGATCATGGGTGCGCTCAGACTATATCTCGATTTCATCAACCTGTTCTTGTCGTTGCTCCGCCTGTTCGGCAATCGCAACTAGGTTTTCGAAATAGAATTAATGCGCCACGGGTTATACATCCGTGGCGTTTTTGTTTGCGGCTCACGGCCCCCTCTTGTCTGCTGCGCAGACTGTTCTCCCCTGAAGCAGGGGAGAAATAAGTTAGTTCCATTCCTCCCCTGCTTCAGGGGAGGACAGACGGCGCAAGCCGTCAGGAGGGGTAAGT
>JAYTUV010000086.1:0-22261 GCA_043744395.1 Aestuariivirga sp. | reverse complement strand
CACTTTCCAAGACTCTTTTTCCGGGATTGCGCATTGGATTCATGGTGGGCCCAAAAGCTTTGATTGCTGAGGCTAGAGCGTTGCGCCGATTGATGGTGCGGCATGCACCGAGCAATAATCAGCGCACTGTTGCTTTGTTTCTATCACTTGGCCACCATGACACATTAATCAGACGGCTTCACAAAGCTTACCGCACAAGATGGGAGATCATGGGAGCAGCACTCGAAACACATATTCCAAGTTCATCTCGCATTCCGTCATTTGGTGGCACCAGCTATTGGGTCAAGGGTGGGGCAAAATTAGATAGCGAAGTATTGGCCAAAGCCGCTGCCGCAAAAAGTATTGTGATCGAACCGGGGCGCGTGAATTTTGGGGCGCATCAACAGCCGCGCAATTATTTTCGATTGGCATTCTCATCAATTGATGAAAAGAAAATTGAACCCGGCATAAAACTGCTGGCCGAAACGATTAAATCACTTTCATGAGCACAGACAATAAACTCCAAGCCATTGGTTTGGTCATGCTCGCGGTGTTGATGGCCTCAACACAAGACATGATTGTGAAGTCAGTTTCAGGTGTCTATCCCGCCTACGAAATGGTGTTGTTTCGCTGCGTTACCTCAGTGCCAATACTAGGAGTTTGGCTGGCGATGAAGGGCGGGCTCAATACTTTAGCCACTCCCCATTTACCTCGCATTCTTTTGCGCAGCTTGGTTTTATCTTCGGCTTATTTTGCTTATATATTATCGCTTTCATCTATGGCCATGGCCAACACGGTCTCGATCTATTTTACTTTGCCTCTCTTTGTAGCAGCACTGTCTGGATGGGGGCTGGGCGAACGCGTTCCACTGCATAGATGGATCGCAATTATCGCAGGCTTCATCGGTGTGTTGGTGATGGTTCGGCCAGTGACGAGCAGCTTTCAACCAGCGTCACTGTTAGCGCTCTATTCGGCCTTCGCTTATGCCGTAGGACAGATGATGGGGCGGTCGCTTTCGCAAAAAGTCGATACATTGGTAATCAGCAATTGGCAGAATTTGATTTATTTGGCAGTCGCCGTTGTGATGGGCCTCGTCGTTTACATCTTTGGCTTAGCTAATGAAGGCAGCAAAACACTCGCGTTCTTAACGCGCCCACCAAGCTGGCCTGAACCCAACCACTATGGCGTATTGCTCTCAATGGGCTTTCTCGCCGCCGTTTCGATGATGGCTTATGTGAATGCCTACCGCTCAGCACCAGCAAATTTTGTCGCACCTTTTGAGTATTCGGCAATGATATGGGCCGTACTCTATGGCGTTTTGTTTTTCCACGATTTTCCAGATTTCTGGACTTTGGTTGGAGCCGCCATCGTTGTCAGCGCTGGTCTATTTATGCTGTGGCGCGACCATGTTGGAGTGCGTCAGACAATGGGATAGCCAGCCCAAGCTTTAACTGCACGTAACGCCAAAGAAGATTGCAATCGCTGCAAGCCGGGCAAGCGTGAAAGTTTTGTGCGGTGGATGCGTTCGTAATCTGTAGTGTCGGCAGCAGCGACACGCAGGAGATAATCAAACTGCCCGCTCATCAAATGGCACTCTAAAATTTCTGGAACGCGCTGGATGGCTTTTTCAAATTTTTCAAAAGCCTCTTCAGTTTGCGCTGTGAGGGAGACTTCAACAAAAAATTCATTGGCTAACCCGAGTTGCTTGCCGTCGAGTGTTGCGTTGTAACCTGTGATGATGCCGGCCTGCTCTAAAATCTTCACGCGGCGGTGGCACGACGAAGGGGAAAGGCCAGCCCGTTCGGCCAATTCGGCAATTGGCATCGTCGCTTTGCGTTGCAACTCTACAAGAATGATTTTATCTGTCTTATCGATATTATGATTTTTCATTCTAATAATAGAGCATATTTTAGAATTTTTGTCTACTTAGACGCCACCAATGGCCCGAGAATGAAAAGTAATTCCATCCTGCTTGGACTAGTCTCGTCACAAGAGAGAAAAGGAAACACAAAATGCTGATCGGCGTTCCAAAAGAAATTAAGAACCATGAATATCGCGTTGGCTTCACGCCAACATCCGTGCGCGAAGCGGTGCGCAATGGCCACCAAGTGTTAGTGCAGAACGGTGCCGGTCTTGGCATTGGGTCGAGCGACGCTGATTATGTTGCAGCTGGTGCCAAGATGGTGGCCGATGCACCCGAAATTTTTGCGAAAGCAGATATGATCGTGAAGGTTAAGGAACCTCAGGCCAATGAACGCGCCATGCTGCGCGAGGGACAAATTCTTTATACTTATTTACATCTGGCTCCAGACCCAGAGCAGACCAAAGACCTCGTGAAGTCAGGCGCCATCTGCATTGCCTATGAAACAGTGACGAATGCGCGTGGTGGTTTGCCTTTGCTCGCTCCAATGAGCCAAGTTGCGGGCCGCATGTCGGTTCAATCTGGCGCGCACTGTTTAGAAAAAGCGCAAGGTGGACGCGGCATGTTGCTCGGCGGTGTGCCCGGCGTTTCACCTGCAAAGGTCGTTATCCTTGGTGGCGGTGTGGTGGGCACAAACGCTGCTGTGATTGCGCTTGGCATGGGCGCTGATGTAACGATCATTGAACGCAGCACGGACAGGATGGAGGACTTGATCGCTCGGTTTGGTTTGGGCGTGAAAACACTTTACTCCACACAAGGTGCTATTGAAGATGAATGTGCTGCTGCTGATCTAGTAATCGGAGGCGTGCTTATTCCGGGTGCTGCGGCTCCAAAGCTGGTAACAAAAGCGATGCTAAAAGGTTGGAAGCCGGGTTCAGTGTTTGTGGATGTGGCAATCGATCAAGGCGGTTGCGCTGAAACGTCTCACGCGACTACGCATGCCGAGCCAACCTATGTGGTCGATAATGTAATCCATTATTGTGTGGCCAACATGCCCGGTGGTGTGGCCCGCACGTCAACTTTCGCGCTCAACAATGTCACGCTACCATTTGCGATGGCAATTGCTAACAAAGGCTGGAAGAAAGCGTTGGCTGAAGATACACATTTACGCAATGGTCTCAATGTGGCTGCAGGCCACGTGACTTACAAAGCGGTGGCTGATGATCTTGGCTACGCCTACAAATCTGCCGAAAAGGCGATCGCTTAAGCTTTTTTCTTCAAATAGTAATTGGCGTTTTTACCATAGATCAGCCCGCGCAGAATACGCCGGGCTGTTTCTGTTTTACGCAAAGGATCAATCACAAGTCGCGCGGCATCATGGGCGAACACTTTAACATGATCCGTCATCGGTGAAACACCGGGCCCGCGCTGCGGCATTCCAAAGCGGCGCAATGTGCCATTTATCAAGCGGATTTTGTTGAGGCGCAAAACCTCCGGTGTTTTCCACGTCATCGCCATGGAGATTGAATAGGTGTTTCCTGTGCTGACCCAATGCGGAATCATATAGGGCATGTGCACAGCATCGCCGGGCTTTAGAGTGTGGAGCGTGGCGCGTTGCTCAAACCATTCTTCATAGTTGCGGTTGCGGTGGCGGCTGGGTGAAATTTCCAAATCTTCTTCTGATAACAAGCTACGATCATCATTATCAAAAGTGCGGACGAATTTATCACCCTTGATCTGAATCAAAATGTTTTCTTCAGCATCATTGTGGAAAGGCGTTGTGGCCTTTGCCGACGACACAAAGATAAAGCCTTCAATATCTGAAAAATCTGACGGCTTGCGACCCGCAGCGATGTTCGCTTCAGTCACAAATTGTTCAAGCACGGCCCTATAATTCGGCTCTGCCTCAACATGTTTGATCACCATCCACGCATTTTCAGTTTCGATGGACTTGATCACATCCTCAGCGGAACGATCAATTTTCGGCACATCTTCGGGCTTTGCACCGATGGCCACTTTTCCAGAATTATATTCAATTGAATCACGCGGCAAAGACTTTGCCAGCTCAACCAAGCGCGAAAGCGTGAAAAGTGAATTATTCGCCAAAGTGTGTTTTAGGCAAAAGGGTTTTTTCAAAAAATTATCGCGCGCAATTTGTGGGTCAACGATGACGACGCTCATGATCTGTGTTGTCCTTTTAATTTGTAATAGAAGTCGCGAGCAAGGCCGCGCCAATAGATGCGCTGCTG
Organism: Aestuariivirga sp.; assembly: GCA_043744395.1. Classification (GTDB taxonomy): domain Bacteria; phylum Pseudomonadota; class Alphaproteobacteria; order Rhizobiales; family Aestuariivirgaceae; genus Aestuariivirga. The sequence goes on along the minus strand of JAYTUV010000086.1, from coordinate 18,172 downwards.
TTCAAGCTTAACGATGATATTGAAATGCGGTTTTGAAACGGTGGCAGGAGCCACAAACACATTCACCATCTCAATCCGGTCGCGCCAGATGCGGTCGATCATGGGATGATTGGGTATAGCGCTTGAATCAATCAGCTTGATATTCGGCTCGTTGAAAAACGCTTCAGTGCAATCAAGAATGATTTGAACACCGGGCGAATATTTCGAAAAGTCTTCATCATAAGCAATTTTGCCAAGCCATGCTTGACCGCCTTCAACAATGGCGAAAAGCGAAGCAATAGCTTTGCCGTTGAGTTTCAACGTCCAAAACCGAAGTTTTTTCGATTGATGAAGGCTGGCGCAAGCTTCCTCTAAGGCGAGTTTGAGTTTTGGATTTGCGGCAATGGCAGTTCCCTTGCTGCCTTTCCATCCCTTCGCTTCAAGCATCAACAAATCATCAATAAATGGCTTTGGGTCTTGGCCTCGTTGCAGCGTCTCGGTGGTCATCGCGCCCTGCTCGCTCAGGCGATTGCGGAGGCGTTTAAGTTCTTTGCGGCGCTTCTGGTCAAAGTTGGTTTGCAACCATGCGTCAAAACTGCCTTCGGGCTTCAAAGCCGCGCGTTGCCACGTTTCGATGACTTTGAAGTTGGTCGATTGCTTTTGAAGCGTTTTTAAAAATAGCCCATCCGCCGGAATGGCGCTGAATAAAATTGGTTTGGTTTGTGCGTTAATCAAAGTCAGCAGTGCGCTGGCACCAAGGTCGGAGTTAAGATGAGGCAAGCCACTCGCCGTAAGCGGTGTTGCCCAAGATTGAGCGAAAAAACGTTTTGTTGTGATGGGAAACGCCAAAAGCAAATCGGGCCCGTGGCTGACGGTCATCAGGTTTGCGCCACCCAGATGTTTCAACAGAGGCAGAATCAATTCTGGTGCGTTGTAACCTGCAGGTTCTGTTACGTTGCCTTCAAGGGCCTGCAAGTCAGCATTAAGTGATTGCGCTTCATCTGCGCCCACATTCGAAACTTTAAAATCTTGCCAATGACCTGCCAACATCAATCCTGTCTTGCAATTCGACTGCCAATTAGTCTTCCGGAGCTTAAGAACAATAAAAAAGGCCCCGAAAATCGAGGCCTTTTAAAAATTTCGTAAATAAAGACTTAAACTTCAGCCTTAATATCCATGACTTGACGGCCACGATACATGCCAGTCTTCAAATCAAGATGGTGAGGACGACGCAATTCGCCCGACTTTTTGTCTTCAATCCACGTTACAGTTTGCATTTTTTGGCCCGAGCGGCGCATTCCGATGCGGCTGCGTGACATTTTTTTCCGTGGAACGGCCATAATTTAACCCTCTGATATACAATGATTCTTCGTAAAACATGGTGCTATCACCACGATCCGTTGGCAGGCTTATAGCCGAAGGCTTTAGTGGATACAAGTCAGATAGGCGTCAATTGCGCCCATACGCAATTGAATGCGAGCAGCCGCAAAGTTAACGCGTTTGGACGGTTTGCCTGCATTGCGCTTAACAGGATTTGGCAAAACAGCAGCGAGCAAGGCAGCCTCGCGTCTTGTCAGTTGGGCCGCAGATTTCTTGAAATGATACTGACTTGCCGCCTCAGCGCCATAAACACCGGGGGCCCATTCCACAATGTTGAGATAAATTTCCAACATTCGGTGCTTAGTCCAAATCAAATCCATATAGAGCGCGAGCGGCATTTCAAAGATTTTGCGAATGCCACTGCCGCGCCCATCCCAAAGAAACAGATTTTTGGCGGTCTGCATTGAAACCGTGCTGGCCCCGCGGCTGGGCGCTTCAAAATCATCGAACGTGCCACCGAAAGCATCCTGAAACTCAACCCAATCTACCCCGTGATGACTGCAAAAACGGGCATCCTCGCTGCTGATTACAGCGCGGGCCAAATTTGGCGACATTTTATCCAAACTGATCCATTGCTTGGTGATGCCATTTCCCAAAATGGCACGACTGAGCATGACGTTTGATACAGGCGGCGGCAGAACGGCGTAGACCAATGTCATAATGATGGGCCAAGCAATGATGCAACCGATGATGCCTAAAACTATGCGTTGCCAACGCGAGCGCGCATCCCAATAAATCGCTAGACGCGCTTTGATGGTGCGCTGCGGGAGGTTGAGTTCTTCAGGGCTTGTCATTACAAGCGAGGTTTCTAGCATGAGGAATTTGCTTTTGGCACCACTCCCTTTTCGGGTTTTTGAAGATGTTCTGTCGGCAGATGCAAAGGCCGTCGAAGCGCGGCTGGACGCGCTGTTACCAGCCGTCCAAGGCAACCGTTTGCGCGAAGCCATACGCCATGCTGTTTTGGGACAGGGCAAAAGGTTGCGGCCATTCTTTGTTCTCGAATCATGCAGGCTCCATAATGTTGATTCCGTTCTGGCGCTGGATGTGGCCTGTGCTTTGGAGTGCGTGCATTGTTATTCGTTGGTACATGATGATTTGCCGGCAATGGATAATGATGATCTGCGCCGTGGGCAACCAACGACGCACCGAAAATTTGACGAGGCCACTGCGATCCTTGCGGGCGACGGCCTGTTGACTTTTGCATTTGAGATTTTAGCGAGGGCCAATGCACCCATGCCTTTGGTGTTGGCCCTTGCCAAAGCTTCTGGGCCAGATGGAATGGTGGGCGGGCAGATGTTGGATATTGAGGCCGAGACAACTAATTTTTCTTCGCTCACTGCAATTTCAAATATGCAACGCAGGAAGACAGGCGCGTTGTTTGAGTTTGCGTGCATTGCTGGCGCTGTTTTGTCGAAGGCAAATGTTAGTCCGCTCCAAACCTATGCCGAGCACGTTGGCGTGGCCTTTCAAATTGCCGATGATGTTTTGGATGTCGAAGCCAGTGTTGAAACCCTTGGCAAAGCAACACAGAAAGACAAAGCGAAAGGCAAAGCCACATTTGTTGATTTCTTGGGTCTAACTGAGGCAAAAGCAGAAGCGCAACGCATGGTGGCTTTGGCGATTGCCGTGCTCAAACCATACGGCGACAGCGCCGACGTTATGAATCAAGCTGCACGTTTTATGATTGAACGCCAGAAATAATCTCGCGGGCCTGTTCGTAAGAACTGACTTGATGCACAAAACCGCGACGAACTGCATATAGCCATTTTACTTTTTTCGAGGCGGCAATATCTCCCGGCGAAATTGCAAGAAGCGCTTCCCGATCAGTGGAAGTCGTACCCTCTTTAAAAAGCACAGAGGCAGGGTCTTCGTTGTTGCGGCGCTTAGCTTCAACCAATCCATATTGAATGTAACCGCTGCAAATAAAGGTTTTAGGCGTCCACGGGCGATAGGCCGTTGTCTTGCGAACCATGCGAGACCATCCTAATTTTATTCCGAACCACACAGATAGGCCTAAATTTATAGCAACTCCAAAATCATAAGCCGAGTTCACTTGATCAAGCATAATGCCGCCCACTTGCCGGAAAAAGGCATGGTCAAGCCCCTGCCCCTGCAGCCTTAAAATGGCGATCTCTTCACGCGGCTTCGGCCCCGAAATCCAACCTTTAATATTGGCTAGTCCCACGCCAGAAGGCATGCTTTCAAGAACGAAAGTGTTTTCAAAGCTTTCTTTGTGGCTTGGCAGTAGAAACACAAAAGCGGAATGCGTGAAAAAACTGCCCGTGCCAAAATGTGCTATTCGGCTTCCGATCGTTTTATTACGAGTGAGGATGATATCTCCTCGATCTAAGAAACGATCAGACAGTTTCAGAAACTCATTCACGCGCATTGGAAAATGCGGTTGTTCAACCCCAACGTTTGCTAACATAATTTTCAACAAGCTCTTGGAACTGCTGCGAGATGTTTTCGCCGCGCAAAGTTTTCACTTTTTTGCCGTCTATATAAATTGGAGCGGCTGGAAGCTCTCCAGTGCCCGGCAGTGATATGCCGATGTCAGCGTGTTTGGATTCGCCCGGGCCATTGACGATACAGCCCATGACGGCCAACGACAGGTTTTCAAATCCAGGATAAGTTTCGCGCCAATCCGGCATGCGCCTTCGGACATAAGATTGAATGTCTTGAGCAAGTTCTTGAAACACAGTTGATGTGGTGCGGCCACAGCCGGGGCACGCGATCACCATTGGTGCGAAAGCGCGAAAGCCCATGGTTTGCAAAATTTCTTGTGCCACGATGACTTCACGCGTTCGGTCACCACCTGGTTCCGGCGTTAGTGATATTCGGATGGTGTCGCCAATGCCTTCTTGCAGCAAAACCGAAAGTGCTGCTGTTGATGCCACAATACCTTTTGATCCCATGCCGGCTTCAGTCAGGCCTAAATGCAACGCGTGATCTGTGCGGGCGGCCATCATCCGGTAAACAGCGATCAAATCTTGCACTTCGGAACATTTGGTAGAGATAATGATCTTCTCACGGGCCAGCCCCAGTTCTTCGGCAAACAAAGCAGATTCAATTCCAGAGCGCACAATGGCTTCATGCATCACCGCGCGGGCGGGCATCGGATTTGTAGATTTCGCATTTTCGTCCATCAATGATGCCAGCATCGATTGATCCAACGATCCCCAATTCACACCGATGCGCACGGGCTTGTTGTGCTTAATCGCCACTTCAATCATCGTCGAGAAATTGCGATCTTTCTTATCTTTGAAGCCCACATTGCCGGGGTTGATACGGTATTTGGCCAAAGCCTCGGCGCAATCAGGATAAGCGGTCAGCAGCGTATGGCCGTTATAATGAAAATCCCCCACCAGCGGCACATTGCAGTTCATCTTGTCTAAAGCATCACGGATTGCGGGAACAGCGGCAGCAGACTCTTCCCGGTCAACAGTGATGCGCACAAGTTCTGATCCAGCCTTTGCTAACTGAAAACACTGCCGCGCGGTTCCTTCGACATCCGCCGTATCGGTGTTGGTCATAGACTGCACAACGATTGGTGCACCGCCACCCACTTTTATGTGGCCTACGTTTACGCCAACTGTTTTCCGTCTGGTTTGGGAGGTTGAGTAAGTCATAATTTGCCTAATTGCGCTGTGGTTTCAACAAGGTCAAGACAAAGAGGAAACTGGCGCAAAGAACAATCGATGGGCCAGCGATGGTTCCATAAAGTGCTGACATTAAAAGTCCCCCGATCGCTGCGATGGCCGCAAAAATGATCGACCAAATGGCCATGGCCTCGGGTGAGTTGGCCATGCGCCTTGCGGCAGCAGCAGGGATGACTGTCAATGCGGTGATCAAAAGCAGTCCCACGATCTTCATGGCGAAGGCTGTGACAGCGGCCATGGTGATCAGGAAAATCAGTTCCACCCACGGCACATTCACACCCTCTGCCCGCGCCAAATCTTCATGCACTGAGATAGCGATCAAATCGCGCCATAGATAAGCTATCACACCAAGAACAGCGATGGCACCAACCCAGATTATGAGCACATCATTTTTTGAAACCGTCAGCACATCTCCAAAAAGAATATCGAGATGGCCGGTCACCGCACCCGTCACCAATCCAATTGTAATAATGCCAAGGGCTAATGCGGTGTGCGAGAGAATGCCCAACAACGTGTCAGTCGCCACTTGTTGCTGGCGTTTCAGCACCAACAACAAAAGTGCAACCAAAATGGCTGCAACAACTGCGCCCAAAGTGATGTTGACGTTAAACAAAAGCCCAACGCCCACACCCAGCAGTCCTGCATGAGCTAGAGTCTCGCCAAAATAAGCCATGCGCCGCCAGACGATAAAGCAACCAATGGGGCCCGCCACTACGGAAATGCCAAGTCCGGCAAGGAGTGCGCGGATGAAGAAGGGTTCAGAAAGGATGGACAGGTTCATGGTTCAGTGCTTATGCCCATGGCCAGGTTTGAAATCACTAAAGACTGTGGGCGCAGCTCCATGACTCTCGTGGTCGTGATCATGATGATGCGAATATCCTGCAATCATCGCAGCTGCTTTGGGGCCAAACATTTTTGAAAATTCGGGGCTCTTTTGAACCGCAATGGGCGCACCCTCGCAACAGATATGGCCATTCAAACAAATGACACGGTCGCTCTCTGCCATCACCATATGCAGATCATGACTGACCATTAAAATACCGCAGCCACGGGCTCTGCGGATATTCGAGATCAACTCATAAAGTTTCAATTCGCCATCAAAATCGACGGCTTGAACAGGTTCATCCAACACCAACAAATTTGGCTGGCGCAACAATGCTCGAGCGAGCAAGGCGCGTTGCAATTCGCCACCAGAAAGATCAGCCACTCGCGCATCTATCAAATGAGCAATGCCGGTTTCTGCCAAGGTATGCCGTAATTCTATTTCCGTCGCCTGCTGCGTCAGAGTCAACAAACGGCGCACAGAAAGTGGTACATTTGGTGAAACGGGAAAGCGTTGCGGCACATAACCAATGCGCAATTCATCGCGCTTGTGAATATGACCAGAGGTTTGCGGGATCAGTCCTAACATCACTTTGATCAATGTTGATTTGCCAGCGCCATTAGGGCCAATCACCGTCACAATCTCTCGGTCGTGAACCGAGATATTCACATTGTCCAAAATTTTTCGAACGCCGATTTTAAGACCAAGAGCATGAGCAGAAATAAGGGCAAGATTGATTTTCAGCATTTTAACTGCCTGCACCGCATTGATTGCAAGTGCCTGATAATTCAATAACGGTTTTTTTGACGGAGAATTTCTTTAGCACCGCAGTGTTTTGCAAACTTACATTGACAGAAGCTTCTATAACCTCATCAACATTCCCGCATTGATCGCAAATGAGAAGCGTTGGCTGATCATTTGTGTGAGCGCCAGAACACGCCACATATGCATTGCGGCTTTCAATCTTATGCACCAAATCATGCTCAAGTAAAAAATCGAGCGCGCGGTAAATTGTAATGGGCGCTGGCCTTGCTCCCCCGCTCGCCATGCGCTCGATAATTTGATAGGCTCCTACTGCGTTATGACTTTCGGCCACGCTGGACAAAACATCTTTGCGTTGTTCAGTCAATCGCGTGCCGCGCTTGGCACAAATTTGTTCGGCACGTGAGATAAGCTCTGACGTGCAATGAGCGTGATTATGGTTCGCATGGGGCATTTTGTTATATTATAACATTGCGCAATGATTGCAACTGGTACTGTTCAAATTCATATCGTCTCTTAAAATCAGGTCGAAGGAATGCATCATGATTGGAACCGCAAAAGCCACTGTGTTCGTCGACAATGAAAAAGTCATTGTTACCGAGTTTCGATTTCAACCCGGCCAAAATACAGGCTGGCACAAGCATGGTCATGATTATGTTGTGGTGCCTTTGATGGACGGCAAAGTTAAACTAGAGACAAGTGAGGGCAGCAGTTTTGCTGAAATGAAAAAAGGCGTTCCCTATTTTCGCAAAGAAGGCGTCGAGCATGATGTCATCAATGCCAGTGACGGAGAATATGTTTTCATCGAAATTGAACTGAAATAGTTAGACCGTCGAAAGTAACAATGTCGCCGTATCAACAATATCTTCGACATTTGCCCCGCGCGAAAGGTCTGAAACTGGTTTGGCGAAACCTTGCAGGATAGGGCCAATAGCTTGGGCTCCACCCAAATACTGCGCCAGTTTATAAGCGATGTTGCCAGCATCGAGATCCGGAAACACCAGCACATTGGCGCGGCCTGCCACTTTACTGGTCATCAAAACCTTACGCCCAGCCACCGCCTGAGAGAGAGCAGCATCGCCCTGCAACTCTCCATCAATTTTCAAATGTGGTGCCAAGCGCCTTGCAATTTCTAAGGCCGCTATCACTTTATCAGAATCGGGATGGTTGCCGCTGCCCTTGGTAGAAAAAGAAAGCAAAGCGACCCGCGGTTCCTCACCTAAAAATTTTACCGCACTGACTGCTGAGGCCAATGCAATGTCGGCCAACTCTGTCGCGGAAGGTTGTATGTTCACGGCGCAATCAGCAAAAAGCAAGTGCTTATCAGGCCATTGCATGAGAAAGAAACTGGAAGCGGTGTTGATGTTGGGCGCCAGACCAATTGTCATCATCGCCGCTTCAATAACGCGGGATGTGGGGTTGGCCACTCCTGCCAGCATGGCATGAGCAGCGCCCGTGGCCACCATCGCACCTGCTGCATAAAGTGGCTTTTTCAAAAGTCGTTCGGCCATCACATCGTTCATTCGGTCGCGTCGCGCCAACACCATTTCAATTGCTTCTAGCGAAGGTTCTGGCATCGCCATGATTGGTTGGGCCAGCCCCTCCGCTTCTAAAATTTTAGCTGCGGCTTGAATGCGGGGGTCGTCACCTTCTGGCATCACCAGCTTAAGGCCACGACCTTTGATTTTTTCCTTCGCTTTGGCAATCACGTTGTTCATCAAGTCATTGATACAATTAAACTCGCCCAAGGAATAGTGTTTTGCCCAGAGATAACCTTTTTAACGCCCGCTGATCGCCACAATCGAAGTTGAAAAAGCTTACGTGTTGCAAAACAGTCTCAACTTTTTGCAAGGCGGGATGGCGCAATTTGTTTGTCGTGGAGTAAGGCATGAAAGCATTCTTGCCAACATTGGGGTTGTGCAGTTTTTTGCTATCGAGCACGTTTTCTGGGGCAGAAACCATCCCCCACGATAGCGTAATCGGCATGCTTGCCGCCGAGGCTCAGTGGCTTCCAGCTGCGAACAGAATTGCAGCTAAGCTCGATCATGAGAACGGATTGCGCATTGTACCTATGCTGGGTGCTGGTGGCGTTCAAGCAATCCAAGATTTGGCAAATTTGCCAATGGTTGATGTTGCCATCATTTCCTCGGACTCTCTAATCTATGCAGCGCAACAAGATTTGTTACGCGGTCAAATTGATAAATTCAGCTATGTGGCAAGGCTAGATTCCCTTGAAGTTGTATTGGTAGCTCGACGCGACATTCGTAGTGTTGCAGATCTAGCCGGAAAACACATTGCGACAGGGCCTGCACAAAGTGCAACTTTTGCCACTGGCGAACTTTTATTCAACGCAATGAACATTTCCTTTTCGCGCGTGGCCAAGCAAGATGAAGCTGCCATTGATGCTTTGAACAGCGGCCAGGCAGATGCCGCGTTGTTTTTGGGCACAGAACTTTCGACAGCAGCACTAAGCGATGGGCGGTTTCATGTTCTGAGTTTGCAAATACCAGCCAGCCTTTCAAAAATATATCAGCCTGCAATTTTGACGACGCACAACTTACCAGGCCTCATAATCGGTAATCAAAATGTTGAAACCTTCTCTACATCGCTCGCATTGGCAGTTTATGACCGCCCGCGTGATTTAGTTCACACTAAAGCGCTACAGAACTTTGAAACGATGATCTTCAAACTTTCGGCTGGTGATCGCAGCGGAAATTTGGCGGCGGCAGTGCCCGGCTGGAAGCGCCACGCAGATGCGCAGAAAATTCTCAATCAAACCCAAGCGGCCAATATTCAAAGAGCAACAATTACCCCAGCAGGAGGCAAACCATGACTTACACGCGCAAGAAAACAGCTGAGCCACAATTAAACGAAGATTCGGATTCAGTCGAAAACCGTGAACAGTCGTACAAAACCCCGAGTTGGTTTACCCAAGAACCAATCGAAGAAAGCGAGAACATTAAACAGGAAATTTCTAAAGCCGAACAGCCCAATACACAACCTTATTTTGAAACACCAAATTCAGATGCCTATGACGCTTACAGGAGGCGCATGGAGCAACGATTCAAAGAAGGTCAAACAATTTATGATCGCCCAAAGAGCAGCGCGAGCCCGGCAAATTTGCAAGGGCCACAACAGCGAAGACCCACCCTTCCATTGCATGAAATCAATGGCCAGAGGCGTCTTTATGAATTGGAACAAGAGGGGCATTTGAGCCAACAGAAATCTCAACTCGCCAATAGTTTGCCATTGGGGCGCATGTTCCTGATGGGAACAGCTGCAGTTTTTATCGGTACATTGGCCGGTCTAGGGTTTTCAAATATTGATTTGATCAACCAAAAATATCACGTCGACCTCAGCAAGGTTCAACAAACGATTGCGTTTTTCATGAAGCCTGCACCAGTCGCCGCAAAGGCTCAGTTGGCGCATAATTTAACACATGAAACTGTCATTATCAAAAAAGCTGTGGCCACTGCGACACTGGATGTTGCTGATGTGAAAGGCACATTGGGAACCATGATTCCGCTCATGCTTTCAGCGCAGAGTGCTGATTCAACTGAACCTCTGTCTCTTAAAATTTCTGGCCTGCCAGATCAGGCCTATTTGACCGCAGGGGTGAAATCTGCACAAGGTAGCTGGACACTCAAACAATCAGAAATTAGTGACGTAAAGTTGGTTGTGCCGCAATCGGATTTGAAGCAGTTTGATATGGAAGTGGCGGCTGTTGAAGATAATACCGGAGATCTGGCAGCCCCCATCAAAGCCATCAATGTGCAGTTAGGCAATTCACGGACGATTGCAAACGCCCCTGTAACTCAAGTCGGCGAGGGAAAAAGCAATGTAGATACATCGCTATCAGCGGCCATTGATACTCCGGCAGTTATCAATCCGGTCAATGCGGCCCCAGATACAGCTTCCATCAAACTCAACGAACCTTCAGCAATCCCTGTTGCGACCACAGAGGCCGCAGATTTTGTGACCAAGGGCAATGCGCTTCTGGCGAGCGGTGATATTATTTCGGCGCGGCAGTTCTTTTTGCGCGCGTCAGAACTGGGCAATGCGCAAGGCAGTTTTGGCGTGGCACAAAGTTATGATCCAAAAGTCTTTGCACAATTGAATGTGGTGGGTTTGCAGCCGGATCCCGCACAGGCCGCGGACTGGTATAAAAAGGCAGCTAAAGCGGGTGTCGTTGCAGCAACACAATAACACCTCAGCCGTCTCGACAAGTTTTACATTAGCGGGCATGAAAGACTCTTCATTTTGATTTGAAGGTTATTCATGCGCGCTGCCGATTTCATTGTTGCCAGTCTTAAAGCCCACGATGTGAAACGGGTCTATCTTGTACCGGGCGAAAGCTATTTGGCTTTGCTCGATGCGCTTTATAGCAGCGGCATCGAAACGATCGTGTGCCGCCATGAGGGTGGCGCTGGCTTTATGGCCATGACGGAAGCGAAGCTTACGGGCAAACCCGCTGTGCTTCTGGTCAGCCGTGGGCCGGGGGCGACCAATGCCTCCATCGCTGTGCATTCAGCCGAGCAAGATGGCGTTCCGTTGATTGTGATGATTGGCCAAGTTTCGCGCGAAGAGCGCACGCGGGATGTGTTTCAGGAAGTGGACTACACTCAATTTTTTGGTAGCATGGCCAAGGCAGTTTATGAAGTAAATGAAGCCGTGAAGTTGGTTGAGCTCATGCCGCGCGCGTTCCGACTTGCGTGTGAAGGCGTTGGCGGGCCTGTGGTGTTTTCATTGCCAGAGGACATGCTGCGCGATGAAGTTAACGAGCCAGATGTATTGACCTATCCCCTGCCCGTTCTTGGCGGCGCAGAACACGAACTGGCCCGCATTCAAGAAATGATTGCCCACTCTGAACGACCTCTAATTTTGGCCGGTGCGAAATTGAGAGGCTCTGCGGGTGCAGAAGCATTGGCGCGGTTTGCGGCTTCGCAGCGTATTCCAGTGGCTGTGACTTGGAAAAATCAGGACGTGTTTGATAACAGTTGCGATTTGTTTGCCGGACATCTAACGCCTTCGACAACTGCTGGTCAGCGAAAAGTTTTAGCTGAAGCCGATTTAATTATTGCGGTGGGAACAAGGCTTGGAGATTTTGCAACACTTGGTTTCACACTGCCGGAAGCTCCTGTACCGAAGCAAACGCTCATCCACATTTATCCAGATAGTGCACCCATTGGAAAAGTGATCCGCGCAGACTTGGGTATCGTGGCTAATCCTGTGGCGGTGTTGAACGGCCTGTCCCAATCCGTGCGCGTAGGTTCAGCTTTGCGTGAACGCTGGGTGAGCGAGGTGAATGGCGCAGCAAAAGCCGCACAGAAATTTGTGTCGCCAGAGCCTGATGACGGTGTCGATTTCGGTGTTGTCACAATGGCGTTGGCTAAGCTGGCGCCCGCTGATGCCATTATCACAACAGACGCTGGCAATTTGAGCACGTGGCACCATCGCCATTGGCCCATGAAGCCTTCTCAAGTTTTGCTGGGCTGCATTGCCGGAGCCATGGGTTACGGCGTTCCAGCGGCTGTGGCGGCACAATTGGTTCATCCAAACCGCATGGCCATTTGTTTTGTGGGTGACGGCGGCGTGTTGATGACCGGCAATGAATTGGCCACAGCAATGGCTTATGGTTTGAAGCCAAAAATCGTGATTTCGAATAACAATATCTATGGCACCATCCGCTCACATCAAGAAAAGAATTATGAAGGGCGCGTATCGGGTACAAATTTGGTGAACCCGGATTTCACTGCTTGGGCAAAGAGCTTTGGCGCGGACGCTTTTGAGTTGAGCGTCGGCGATGATGTTGAAGCGGTGGTTGGGGCTTTTCTGGCTGCGAAAGGCGCAGCCGTGTTGCATGTGAAGTCGAGTGCCAAGGCGCTTTCAGCAGGTGGTGTGTTGAAGGACTGAGCAAAAGCTAATTCGCTCAACTCCCCGCCCGTCCAAATAGCGCTTCATATAGTTTCCGGTCGCGCCCATAAACATCCGTCCTGAACTCAATTCCATTCTCGCTCGAAAAAGCAGTTGCATAAATCAAATGCACGGGAATTTGTTTTGGCAGATCAACACGTGTGTTTTCGCCGCCGGCCCACACGGCATCAACCGCACCTTTATCCATGCCTGTGCGTTCTAACAGTGAATAAGCCAAATCAGCAGGCCTCGAAAGGCGGATGCAGCCGTGGCTAAAAGCGCGCGTGCTGTTGGCAAATTTGTCTTTTGCGGGAGTATCGTGAAGGTAAATGTTGAACTTATTCGGCAGCATGAACTTCACTTTGCCCAGCGCATTCTTAGGCCCTGGCAATTGCCTAAAAGTGAAAGGAAACGAGCCACCACCACCGTAAGACGACCAATTGATCGAATTCCAATCGACCAGTTTACCACCCGCAAACACTTCAAAATCACCAGCATAAGCCAAGGGGTTGGCTTGCAGTTTAGGCAGCATTTCTTTGGTGGCGATAGAGTATGGCACAGTCCAGTATGGATTGAGCTCGAGATATTGCATCGCGCCTGAAAATTCTGGTGTCTGCGTGGCCACAGCACCGACCACAACATTCATACGGTCAACGATGATGTTCGATTGCCAATGTTGTAATTCAAAGGCGGCAATGTTCACGAGGAAATGTTCGTCGCCCAGATTATCCGGCATCCAGCGCCAGCGCTCCATATTCAGCATAATCTGGCGTTGCCGTTCCTCTGGTGAGATGTTGAGCGCGACAATTGTTTGTTTGCCAAGCAGACCTTTAGCTTCTAGGCCATGGCGCAATTGGAACTTGCGCAAAGCGATTTCGAGGTTTTGGTCAAAGACCGACGAGCCGGTATCGTTCCAATCATAGTCGCCCGTCAGGCTCAATATGTGTCGAACCCCTGCAATGCGAGGGTCAGAGCTGCCTGCTTTCACAGTTGCCCCTTGTGCGATCGTTGGCCACGACATGCCCTCATCAATCACTTGCGTATAAACTTTCAACATCTTCTTGAGGGATTGATAATGGACATTGCGCGGTTCAAACGATGCCAGAAACTTATTTGGGTCTGGCTGTTTTTTGAGATCAGCCAAGACGCGCTGCACATCGATGGTTTTTTGAGCGCGGAAAAGATTGGGGTCAACTTTTTGCGGGGCAATGCGACCTATCTTTAGATCAGCTGCATAAGATACGAAGAATGCGGAAAAGGCGAGTTCCGCTTGAGCTGCGGCAGACGCATCATTCGGGTTTAAGTCATCTCTTAAGTTCGTTAAATAAGCCACAGGATAATCAGCAGAATTCAAACCGTCGAGCTTTGCTTGTTGCAGCCTGCGGATGAAGCTGTCCATGCGGCCCGTACCCACCCAATAAATGGAACCGCGGCCATTCACATAATGTGCGGTGAGCGCTGGACGAATGCGCTCAACAGGCAATGCAAGACGCCCGCCGCCTGAGAGAAGCTGCGAAATTGCGGCTTGTATCTGTCCTGCATCTTGGGAAAATGCGGCTATCGAACTTGCAAACAAAAGCCCAATTACAACAATCAATCGCAACAAAATCTGCATCATGCCCTCAAACTAATTCGACTCACTCGTATTATACACTCAAACATTAAGCAGCAGAAATTCGCGTTCCCATGAGCTAATCACTTTGCGGTAATGCTGCATTTCTTGGAATTTTACATCTTGGTAGGCCTCAACAAACTGCTCACCCAAAACCTGTTTGAGTGCTTTGGTATAGTTCAACTTATCCAACGCTTCATCAAGACTGATCGGCAATGTGTGGGCATAGCGATACGCCGAACCCGTAACAGGGTCTGAAGGCTTTATTTTTTCGACCATACCAAGATAACCGCAAGCCAGCGAAGCCGCAAAAGCGAGATAGGGATTGGAGTCAGCCCCACCCACGCGGTTTTCAACGCGTAAGTTCGCCGGATCTGAGGCAGGTACGCGCAGAGAAACCGTACGATTATCCACTGCCCAATGCACATTGGTTGGCGCATCAGACTCCGGCACCAATCGACGATATGAATTCACGTTAGGTGCAAGCAATGGAAGAGCCGCCGCCAAATAACGTTGCAAGCCACCAATGTGATTGAGAAACAGCTTGGTTTGCTTTCCATCTTTTCCAGTGAAAATATTTTTGCCCGTTTTCATATCCATCACAGATTGGTGGATATGCATGGATGAGCCAGGTTCGTTTTCATGCGGCTTCGCCATGAACGTCGCATAGACGTCATGCTTTAATGCGGCCTGGCGCACTGTGCGCTTGAACAGGAAAACTTGATCAGCAAGTTCCAGCGGATCGCCATGGTTAAAGTTGATCTCAAGCTGCGCTGGCCCCGCTTCATGGCTCAGCGTATCAACGTCTAATTCCTGCGCTTCGCACCAATCATAAATATCTTCAACAATCGGATCAAAATCATTGGCGGCGTCAATGCCATATGCTTGTCCGCCCGATTCTTTGCGGCCCGATCTGCCTATTGCAGCTTCAAGCGGATAATCAGGATCGGCAGATTTTTTGACGAGATAGAATTCAAGCTCAGGCGCAACAACGGGCTTCCAACCTTTGTCTTTATACAATTGCAACACCCGCTTTAAAACATGGCGGGGTGAGATGGTGACGGGCTTGTGATCCAAATGATAGGCATCACAGATCACCTGAGCCGTCGGTTCAGAATACCACGGCACCGAGCGAATGGTATCCACATCGGGCTGCATATAAATATCTATGGCACTGTCGCTCACCGCATTGGTGTCTGATACAAAGCGGCCATTGATGGTGAGGGTAAAAACTTCTTCGGGAACACGCAGGCCCTTAGATTTATGGCCAGCGAGGAATTTTTTGGGCGGCAGAATTTTGCCCCGTGCCGTGCCCGACATATCGGCAACTAGGCACTCGACCTCGCTGATGCGGTTGGCCGAAAGATATTCCTCAAATTTGGCTTGGCTCATGACACGTGCGCTACATTGTTGATCTTGAGTCGCAGTCTAGCGCGGGTTGTTGACCTTTAGGAAGGGGGGCGGCTAAAGGTCTATCATGCCTTCTTCAATTTCAAACAAATCCTACTATCAAGCCACCGCCAACCGCAGCATTTCCACATTGCCTCTCGAAGGCGACGTAACGGCAGATGCATGCATCATCGGCGCTGGTTACACTGGCCTATCTGCCGCGCTGGAATTGGCGGAGGCTGGCTATAAGGTTGTCGTTTTAGAAGCCGAGACGATTGGCTTTGGCGCTTCAGGCCGCAATGGTGGGCAAATTTGTACGGGCTTTTCATCCGGCCAAGGCAAGATTGAAAATCAACTTGGCAAGGCTGACGCAAAGCGGGCTTTTGATTTATCCGAGGAAGCTAAGCAGCTCATTCTGGCGCGGGTTGCAAAACACAAAATCGATTGTGATATCCGCTGGGGTTACATGCATTGCATCCCCAAAGCGCACCAGTTTAAGCACTTGCAAGAGTGGGCGGATGAGTATGAAGCATTGGGTTACAGGGGCAACACGCTGCTTACAAAAACTGAATTAGAACAAAAGCTTGGAACAAATATATATCACGGTGCATTAAGAGAATCCAATGCTGGGCATTTCCATCCGCTGAACTATTGTTTGGGTCTGGCCGCCGCCGCAATCAAGGCAGGCGCTACGGTGCATGAACATTCCCGTGTGGTCGAAGTGAACACCGGCCCTGCCCCGTGGGCGCGCACAACCAAAGGCAAAGTTTCAGCCAAGTTCATGATCATTGGCGGCAACGCTTACCTCGGCCAATTGGTGAAGCCGCTTGAAGGCAAAGTCATGCCCGTGGGCAGTTACATCATCGCCACAGAACCACTGGGCGAGAACCGCGCCAAATCGTTGATTGCGGATAATGAAGCCGTGGCCAACACCAATTTCATTGTTGATTATTATCGCCGCTCGTCTGACCACCGCATGCTGTTCGGCGGCCGCGCTTCATACTCCACATTCGAACCACCAAACCTGGGTGAATACATGCGCCCGCGCATGACGAGTGTGTTCCCCCAACTCAAAGATGTGAAAATCGATTACGCATGGGGCGGCCTTATCGCCATCACCTCAAACCGCATTCCTGATTGCGGCAGGCTTTCCCCCACCGTGTTTTACGCCCACGGCTATTCCGGCCAAGGCGTTTCGCTGGCTGGCATGTACGGCAAGCTGATGGCCGAGTGCGTGCGCGGCACGGCGGAACGTTTTGATCTATTAGCAAGGATCAAACATCTGCCCTTCCCGGGTGGCAGATTACGCACGTCACTGCTGGTGGCAGCAATGGCTTATTATAGGGTGCGGGATGCGCTGAGTTGACTTTTGTTGGTCTTTGTGCCAACAAAAAGAAATGAGGCAAATATCTTGGAATCGAGCTGCCTTTAAAGAGTTCATGAAATTCCCAATTGAAGTTCGAGAGCGGATGTCAGCTGGGCTTGAAGCAGTATCATCGGGCAAGTATCCAGAAATTGCAAAGCCGCTAACGGGATTGGGAAGCGGTGTTTATGAATTAGCTTTGGCCTATCGCGGTAATGCATGGCGCACAATCTATGCTTTAAAAGTAGATAACGATGTTTGGGTAATTCACGCTTTCCAAAAAAAATCGACCGAAGGGATTAAGACTTCGAAACACGACATAGACCTAATAGAAATGCGCTTATCTGCGCTTAGGAGAAGTTTAAATGAATGAAGAAACTGAATTTTTTCGTGGTTCAGGTAATGTGTTTGCCGATGTAGGTTTGCCTAATCCAGAGGCGTTAAAAATGAAAGCTCAAATCGCTATAGGAATTATGAAACGCCAAGACGATTTAAAATTAACCGCACGTGCTGCAGCCAAATTGGCAGGATGCGACGCTGCTGACATTCAGCGGATCCGCAATGCCGACTGGTCACGCTTTTCAATTGATCGACTGTTGAAATATGCGACTAATATGGGCTGTGTTGTTGAACTGAAGTTTACACTTCCAAAGGCAGCGTAAAAACTATTCCGGCATCTTCTCTGCTCTTGCACCCTTCTGCCAAGCGCGAAGGCAGATATATTCCATGATCAAACCAGCCGCCGCACCGCTTGTAATCTCCGCGTGATCATAAGGTGGAGAAACTTCCACCATATCCATGCCCACAAAATTTATATTCTTCAGTGCACGGATCATTGATGCTGCCTGATGATAAGTCAGTCCGCCCGGAATAGGCGTGCCGGTCGCTGGTGCTGCCGATGGATCGAGGCAATCGATGTCGAATGTTAAATAAGACTTCTGCTTGCCAACTTTTTTCTCAATAATCGAAACCAGATCGGCGGTGGATGTGGCGTGCACCTCATCGGCATAAATGATGCGAAAGCCCATTTTCGTTTCGCCAGCAAAAGTCGTGCGGATGCCGATTTGCACAGATTTATGTGGATCAATCAAACCTTCGCGCACGGCATATCCAAACATCGTGCCATGGTCGATGCGACCGCCGTTGTCGATCTCCACATCCCTATGCGCATCGAAGTGCACCAGTGCCAATGGCCCGTGCTTTTTGTGATAGGCTTTGAGAACCGGATAAGAAATATAGTGGTCGCCGCCGAGTGTTATGGTTTCCGCACCCGCGTTCAAAATATCAGTGGT
>JAYTUV010000085.1:0-22463 GCA_043744395.1 Aestuariivirga sp. | reverse complement strand
GGTGAAGACAGTGAAATACTGAGGCCCAATCATTCCCTTTGGATCGGCGTTGTTAGAGCGGATTGACTTTTCATGGAAAAGTCATTCTCGCCCTAAGTTTCTATTGTCGATCAATTTTCCTGACTTTTGACGATTCCGTCAAAAGTCAGATTGATCTAAAGGGGGAACGCTGTTCAATCCTGTTCATGCTTAAACGGTGTGTGTTCACCAAGCTCCTGCTGATTTTCATCAATGGCCGCGCGTTCGTGCTCCAAATATTCAGCCACGGCGCGCGAAAGGCCCTGATGCGCCAAATGATGCAGACTGTAAGTTTTTTCTGGCACATAGCCACGGGCTAACTTATGTTCGCCCTGAGCGCCAGCTTCAACTGTTTTCAATCCGCGTGAGATTGCAAAATCCATGGCTTGATAATAGCAGGTTTCAAAATGCAAGAAGGGGTGGTTTTCGAGGCAGCCCCAATTGCGGCCAAAAAGCGTGTCGCCACCGATGAAATTTAATGCGCCTGCAATTGTTTTGCCTTCACGCTTAGCTAAAACTAACAATGTTTCGTTCTTCATGGCTTCATTGATCAGGCTGAAGAATTTACGCGTGAGATAAGGCTGGCCCCATTTGCGGCTGCCCGTGTCGATGTAGAATTTATAAAAATGATCCCAATGTTCTTCTTTTAATTCGTTGCCAGTCACGAGATCAAAAGTAATTCCAGCGTCAACGACGGCTTGACGCTCTTTGCGGATATTTTTACGTTTTGATGAAGAGAGTGCCCCAAGAAAATCAGTGAAGCTTGAATAACCCTGATTATGCCAATGGAATTGAATGTCGTTGCGCTGGAGCCAGCCTGATGCTCCAAGTTCTTCAGATTCTTGTTGGGTCGCAAAAGTAATATGCGACGACGATGATGTGGATTGTTGGCAAAGAGCAATCAAACCTTGCGCCAATGCTTCACGATGTTCTGGAGTGTTCGCCAGCAATCGTGGGCCAGTTGCAGGCGTGAAAGGCACCGAGGTTTGCAGCTTGGGATAATAATGACCGCCCGCTCGCCCGTAAGCATCAGCCCATGCGTGATCAAAAACATATTCGCCCATGGAATGCGATTTGAGATAGCAGGGGGCAACACCAACAATTTTGTCGTTCTCTTCCAAAACCAAATGCTGTGCAGCCCAGCCCGTTTTTGCAGTCGCAGAGCCGGATTGTTCAAGTGCGAGTAGGAACTCGTGAGACGTAAATGGATTGAAAGCCAAACCATCAATCTTGGCACAAGCGTTCCAATCATCAGCCGAAATGTCTTTCAGGGAATTAATAGCCGAAATTTTGACGGTCATGCCGGGTAATAATTCTCAAAGGTTATTTGATCTGAATAGCGTAAGGCCCGCGCTGCTTGTTGTGCAGTACGGATTGTCCAACATATTACGGGATGACCGCGATCTCGGATTTCGCCGACTGCTGCAAAAGGAAGCCCATTGGCATCGAAAGAAACGAAGTGAGGCTTGGTGTGCGGCAAGTGTGAGAAGCTTTGCATTTCGAGGCGGCGCGGCAGGGAAAGCATATTGTAATAGGCGTCAGTCACACGGTCTGCCGTAATGCCGCGCACCGTGGCGGGCGAACGCTCGGCCACACATGCCATGAGATGAGGATCAAACGACATCAATGCAAATGGTCCATCATAGTCGGCCAGCACGTCGAGAGCACGATAAGTAAGCGTCATGTCCTCATCCCAAAGGGATTTGATTTCAATAACAAGAGTTGTTTGGCCAGCAACCTGTTCCAAAAGCTCATCCAAAGTCTGAATGCGGTCTTTGCCCAGGCGAAATTTTTTGGCCTTCAGTTCTTTGGTGGTAAAGCTATTGACCACACCTTGCCCGTCAAGCACGCGGTCAATCTCATCATCATGAAACACAACCGCATCGCCGTCTTTGGTCAGTTGAATATCGCATTCAATTGCATATCGATGTTTGATTGCGGCGGCGAATGCAGTTTCACAATTCTCAACAATGCCGTTCTTCTTATCGTGCAAACCGCGATGCGCAATTGGGCGTTTAACCAACCATTTCAGATCTCGCATTTGAGGCGTAAAGCGCATTAATTATTCAAGCTCAACAATGGCTTCAACTTCAACAGCACAGCCAAGCGGCAAAGATGAAACACCGACCGATGACCGCGCATGACGGCCTTTGTCTCCAAATACTGCGACCATCAAATCTGAGGCGCCGTTGACGACTTTGGGATGATCTTTGAATTCTGCTGAGCTAGCAACAAATCCCACAAGCTTCACAATCTGCTTAATCTTTGTAAGGTCGCCATCCGCCGCGACGCGCATTTGAGCAATCAAGTTAATGGCACATTGGCGGGCGGCCAAAATGCGATCTTGAAGTGTCAGTTCACCGCTATCATGTGTCAGCTTGCCGTCTTTCAGAGGAATTTGACCAGACATATAAGCCAATTTGCCGACGATGACCCAAGGCACATAGTTGGCCACTGGGGCCACTGGAGTTGGCAACACAATGCCTAATGCTTTCAGTTTTTCTTCAATGATGTTCATATATTTGTTTAACCTTATTTAGACGTTGTTTTGCCATAGTCTATGTTAGGATAGAGCTTAAACGCTCACTCTTCAGCTTGTCACGGGATTAATGAAACATGCGGCTTTTAAAATCGGGTTTGGCTTTCGTCTGTATGTTTGGTTCAGCGCAGGCGGCAACGCTGGCGTCTCACCGCGCAATTTACGACCTTACCCCAACGCGTTTGGACAGCGGCAGCGGCTATAGCTCGATTGAAGGGCGCTTGGCTTATGAACTGACGGGAACGGCCTGTGACGGCTGGGCGGTGACTTACAGGATTGCCAATCGTTATGTACAAGCCGAAAAGGGCACACAAGTTTTGGATACGCAACTCACCACTTGGGAATCAGGTGACGGGTTAGAGATGAATCTGAGTCAAAAGCAGTTTGTTGAAGGCAATCTCGATTCTGAAGAAAAACTGAAAGTGAAGCGAGAAAAGGCAAATTTGGAAGCTAAAGGCCAGATGAGCAAACCGAAGGAACTAGATTTCACCGTTCCATCAGAAGCGCTTTTCCCGTCAACACATCAAGTGCATTTGCTGGATGTAGCCAAGAAGGGCCTAACCCGTGATGTGTCGATCGTGTTTGATGGCTCGGACGGTGAGAAGACCTATAAGGCGATAAGTTTTATCGGCAAAATGCGTGCTCCTGGCACTTTTGCACCTGATAAAGATAACAGCGAAACCTCGCCTCTGCGCAGCTTGCCATCATGGCCAATCACCATCAGTTATTTTCCGACAAATGACGACAGCATTGAAAAGCCCGTCTATCAGGCCAGTTTTAATATGTACGATAATGGCGTTTCAACGGACTTGGTCTTGGACTATGGCACTTATGCGCTTAAGGGCAAATTGGCCAAATTAGACATGCTCAAGACAGACGCCTGCGAAGCCAAAACTGGAAATTGAGATTCTGCTTTAATTATGTGCTTTGATCCCCATCTATGCCTCTTGGCCGGGAAGGGACGAATTTAAGCTAATGTCTGATCAATTGAGCAAAGCTGCGTCGTCAGCCGATGTTGCATCGTTTTTGGAAAAGGTGAACCGACTTGCCACCGCGCCAAACACGGGCGACGGCCGATTGATATTCGCCATGGACGCAACAATGAGCCGTCAACCAACTTGGGATAAGGCCTTGGGTATTCAGGGCCAGATGTTTACCGAGGCGAAGAAAGTTGGCGGACTTCAAGTGCAGCTTACATATTTCCGTGGCCTTAGTGAGTGCCGCGCTTCGAAATGGGTGGCTGATCCTGAAACGCTTGGCCGCTTGATGAGCAAGGTGAGTTGCCAAGGTGGCAACACGCAAATCAGCCGCATTCTTGATCATGCGAAAAATGAAACAACGAAATCGCGGGTGAACGCTGTGATTTATGTTGGTGATGCACAAGAAGAAAGAATTGATGCGCTGTGCCAATCGGCTGGTGAATTGGGCTTGATGGGAACGCCAATGTTTATGTTTCAAGAAGGTGATGACCGCGCGGCGATGACAGGATTTCAGGAACTGGCGCGTTTGACACGCGGAGCCTATCTCAAACTCGACGAAAATAGCCCGCATGTCTTGGCTGAACTTTTGCGCGCAGTGGCTGCTTATGCGGCAGGCGGGCGCAAAGCTTTGGCGGACAACGCCAAGGGCGGCGATGCTGCGCGGTTGCTTTTGGATCAAATGGGTTAGATCGGAATGCCACCGTTTATTATCGCACTTATAGTTCTTTTTGGTGGCTTGTGGATCATCCGCAAGATGGCAAAGCTTGGGCCAGCGGGCGCGTCTACCTTTGTTCAAAAGATTGCTGGCGTCGGCATCATGGGCATTTCTGGTCTATTGCTGTTGCGCGGGCAAATGAGTGTGGCCACAGCTTTGTTTGCAGTGGGGGCAGGGCTTTTTGGCAAGTCGTCAGTGTTTCCAAATGGCTTCAATTGGGGCAAAACCAAAACGCCAGGCCAGACCAGCACGGTCACGACTAGTTTGTTGGCGATGGTGTTAGATCACGACAGTGGGGCAATGGCCGGACATGTGGTTGCAGGACAATTTGCGGGACGCGCTCTTTCAGAATTAAATGACATTGAACTGCGCAGTTTTTATGTGAGCTGCCAAACTTCGCCAGACCAAAGCCTTGCCTTGCTAGAGGCGTGGATTGCCCGCGAAAGGCCGGACTGGCGCGGAGGTGATAGCGGTAACGCAAGTGGCAAACGCACAACGCAATCACTTTCGAAAACTGAAGCTTATGATTTGTTGGGCTTGAAGTCTGGCGCCAGTGTCGCTGAAATCAAATCAGCGCATAAACGGTTAATGAAAGAGTTCCATCCCGACAAAGGCGGCACTGATTATTTGGCAGCCAAGATCAACGAAGCAAAAGACGTGCTTTTAAGGGTTTAAACCAAACCTTCGCGCTTCAAACCTTTGGTCACATCTTCAATCGCATTGCCGAGTGTATTCACAATAAAATCAGCCTGCTTCATCGACAGCGTAAGTGGTGGCGACATCACGTCAAGATGGCCGATAGGGCGTACGAGCAAGCCGTTCAACTCGCACACATTTGAAATGCGCTTAGAGATATTTATACCATCATCAAGCTGGGCTTTGGTTTCTTTATTGGCCACATATTCCACACACATCATCAAGCGCTTGCCCCGCACTTGGCCAACCAAAGGCAGATTTTCTAATTCGCGCAATCGCTTTTCAAAATGATCACCAACACGTGCCGCGTTCCCCAGCAAGTCTTCTCTTTCGATGATTTCAATATTTTTAAGTCCAACTGCGCAACAAATGGGGTGACCGGAGTAAGTCAAGCCATGAGCAAACCACACGTCTGGATCGGGCGCGCTAATCGCTTTATGAATTGCATCGGAGTAAAGTGTTGCCCCTAAAGCGTTTTGATGTTTCATGGAAACATCAAAAGCGCCCTAAGTGATTGTTTTCGATCAATTTATCTTACTTTTGACGATTCCGTCAAAAGTAAGATTGATCTAAAGGCAAATAGCCGGAGGTCAGGCCCTTGGCGCAAACAATCATATCCGGTTCGAAGTCGAACAAATCCTTATCAAGACTGAGGTTGAACCGCTAAACACTTCTCGCCGAGCGTTACAATTTTAGCGCAAGCTTTTTTTGCGGTCGCAGCGTCAAAGCCAGCAAATCGCGCACGATAAATCACCGACCCATCTTTCTGCACCGCAATCGTATAAGCTGATTTACCTTCAAGTGATGCAAGTGCCTTGCCCCTGATTGCGTTCAATTTTGCTTGGGCTTGGGCTTTCTCGGGGTAGGCCCCAATCTGGATATTCCAACTTTGCATGATGCTATCTTCCAAGCTGTTGGGTTCAGACGAAGCGGATTTTACAGCGAATGGTAATTTGCCAATGGTTTTCTTTTTTTCATCGATAGGTGTCAAAGCAGCTTCTAACACCGTTGGCGTGACCGAACCTGTTGCTGACGGATCTGGCGGAACTTCATCAGTTGTTTTGTCTTGCGATACTGAAGCTGCAACTGCAGCCAGTTGATCCTTTTCGACTTTGCTCGGAATTTGATCTGCTGCCAATGGATTGATTATACCCTTGGACGATCCTGCAAGGGCCGCAACTGTGGCGCCTTCTTTGGCTTGCGCAAAATTGCGCTCGAGCATGCTCATCATATAAGCGCCGCGTGCGCCTGATGATCTTGCACCCAACACAACGCCAACCAAACGTTTGTTGCCGCGCTTTGTAGATGTGACAAGATTAAAGCCTGCTGCTGCGATATACCCCGTTTTGATGCCGTCGGTTCCCGCGTAACGCTCAACTAGACGATTGTGAGTCCGAATGGTTTGACCATGAAAATTGAAGGCGGTAATACGAAAATATGGGTAATACTGTGGAAAATCGCGCATTAGACGCAGGCCCAAAGTGGCCATGTCTCTAGCGGTGGTAAATTGATTTGGGTTTGGCAAACCAGACGCATTGTTAAACGACGAGCGGCTCATGCCAATCGAGCGCGCGACACGTGTCATGCGGGCAGCAAAGTTTGATTCTGTGCCGCCTAAGTTTTCAGCAATCGTTGCCGCTGCATCATTTGCTGATTTAGTGACCAGCGCTTTTATTGCTTCATCTACCGTTAGTGAAGTGCCAGCGCGTAAACCAAGTTTCGACGGCGCCATTGAAGCGGCCCTCGCTGAAACGCGCAATGGCGTTGCACGTGTGATGCGCCCCGCTTTGAGATCTTGGAACAACACATACAGCGTCATCATTTTTGTTAACGAAGCGGGGTGACGCAAACCATCCGGATTGTCACTGAACAACACAGTTCCTGTACGGGCATCAACGGTGATTGCAGAAAACTCTGGTTTTGCTTGGGTGGGCGAGGCAGCCAATATTGTTACGAACAACAAAATCAGAGCCCGAATTCTTACAGCTGAGCTGGTTACAAACATTAGTCCATCCACCTTTAAGCATTGGCAGACTTACATCAAGTTGCCACACGCAAACACTTTAATATTAAGGCAACTCCCCAAAGACACCTCAAGACCAGTTTATCCTTTAAATGTCTCAGGCTTACTAAGGCGTAAACACCGAGTCGAATTCTCTGGCGGTTGATAGTCCAAAAACAGTTTATGTTGCAATGCAAAATAATTCTTGACATTATGTTGCAGTGCACCTAAATGCAACTTACTGAATTCAACCAAACCAGAATCAACCCGGAGATAAAAATGATGAAGTCCTTTGAAGAAATGCAATCTGCCAGCAAAGACGGTTTTGAAGCCATGACAGCTTCGACCACTGCTTTGAGCAAGGGTTACCAAGCTGTTGCAACAGAAGTTGCTGATTTCTCTAAGAAATCATTCGAAAAATCAGCTGCTCATTGGGAAAAAGCTGTTGCTGCAAAGTCGTTTGAAAAGGCTGTTGAAGCTCAACAAGCTTTCGCAAAAGAAACATTTGATGCAACTGTTGCTGAATTCACCAAGCTTGGCGAACTTTATGCTGCAGCCGCGAAGAGCGCATTCAAGCCATACGAAGCCAGCTTTGCTGCTTTCGGTGTGAAAGCCCCAGTTACAAAGTAAGTTTGTTTCTGCGTCAGAGTTTAAAGAGCCCGCCGGTGTAAACTGGCGGGTTTTTATTTGAGTTCGATCATCACAGGAACATGATCTGATGGCTTTTCGTGGCCACGCGTGTCTTTATAAATTTCGGCACCGATCAACATGTCTGCCGCCTGCGGCGAGAGCAGCAAATGATCAATCCGTATCCCATTGTTTTTAGGCCAGGCGCCTGCTTGATAATCCCAAAAACTATATTCAATTTTTGAAGGGTGCTGTGCGCGGTAAGATTCTATCAGTCCGAGCGCCAAAAGCTCTCGAAATGACTCGCGGGTTTTAGGTAAAAACAATGCGTCGGTCGTCCAGTTTTGCGGATTGCGCACATCTTCTGGATTGGGAATAACATTATAATCGCCAGCCAGAACGAAAGCTTCTTCCTTTAGCAATTCAGATTTCGCAAATGCCTTAAGTCGCTCCATCCATGCCAATTTATAATCATACTTTGGCCCGGGCGTTGGGTTTCCATTGGGCAAATAGAGACCGCACACACGCACGGCTTTCGCTCCATCTAGAATCGTAGCGGCGATGAAACGCGATTGTTCATCAGTCGCATCACCCGGCAAGCCGCGTTGCACATCTTCCATCGGTAATTTTGAAAGAAGCGCCACACCATTGTAGGTTTTCTGACCATGGACTTCGGCGCGGTAGCCTAGTTCTTCAAAATGCGCGACCGGAAAAGCGTGGTCTTCGCATTTGATTTCCTGCAAGCAAACCACATCGGGTTTTGCTTCTTGAAGCCAGATCGTGACAGACTCCAAATGCGCTTTTACGGAATTAACGTTCCACGTTGCGATGCGCATTAGAATGAGAAACTGGTGCCGCAGCCGCAGGAAGATTTGGCCAGCGGGTTTTGAATGCGGAAAGATTGCCCCATCAGGTCGTCAATAAAATCAAGTTCTGATCCAGCCATAAAGCCAAGCGAAGTTGGGTCCACCAAAACCCGCGCACCGTCACGTTCAAACACTTTGTCATCATCTTCAGGCTTGTCGCTAAACACGAAATCATATTGAAAGCCAGAACAGCCACCACCGTTCACGGCAATGCGTAAAGCCGCCACTGCCTGTTGCTTGGCGGCAATTTCATGAATGCGCTTTGCGGCGCGCGCGGTGACACTGATTTGCGGTTCGGACATGGTGTAGATGTTGTGTTTTCGCGCGAAAATGTCAATGGTCAGTTTCATGACGAGTCTTGCCCCGTATGCCGCCCATTTTGCCCAGAGTAGGGGCAGAGTTGTGACTGAACCAGACGCGCCTTCACGCAGCGTATTCGCGCGGGATCGTGACCGGATCATTCATTCTGCGGCCTTCAGGCGTTTGAAACACAAAACACAAGTCTTTGTGTTTCATGAGGGCGATCATTTTAGAACGCGGCTAACGCACTCAATTGAAGTTGCACAAGTAGCGCGTTCCATCGCGCGGGCTCTGCGGCTTGATGAAGATCTAACTGAAGCTTTGGCACTGGCCCATGACCTTGGCCACACGCCGTTTGGCCATGCTGGCGAGCGCGAGTTGGACAGATTGATGAAGCACTATGGCGGCTTTGATCATAATGCGCAGTCACTGAGAATCGTGACAAAGTTGGAACGGCGCTATGCGGCTTTTGATGGTTTAAATCTGACCTGGGAAACGCTTGAAGGATTAGTCAAGCACAATGGCCCGCTTGTTGATGTTGGAGGTCATGCGCTGGGCCACTATGCCGAAACCGGTTTGCCAGCCGCAATCATTGAATATGCAGAAGTGCATGATCTAAAATTATCCAGCTATGCCTCAGCCGAAGCGCAAGTGGCAGCAGTGTCTGATGACATTGCCTATAACGCCCATGATGTTGATGATGGACTGCGGGCCAAACTGTTTAACATTATTGATTTGGGTGATATCCCGCTTGCAGGGCAGGCGTTGGGTGAAGTGCTGACGGCCTATCCTGATCTCGACACGAACCGCGTGATCCACGAAACGGTTCGTCGTTTGATTTCTGCTATGGTCGCCGATGTGTTGGCCGAAGGTCACAAAAATATCACGAAGTCTCATGTGAAAACCAGCGATGCTGTTCGTGATTTGGGTAAACCACTGATTCAATTTGGTGCTCAGATGCGCGAGAACAATAAAGTTCTGCAAAGTTTCTTGTCAGTCAAAATGTATCGTCATGCACGCGTGCTTGAAATTATGGAACGAGCGCAGCGCGTGATCAGAGATTTGTTCGACGCCTATATGAATGATGAAAAATTATTGCCATCTGACTGGCGCGAAGACCATCCGATTTCAGATCAAAGCCGATATGCAAGGCAAGTCTGTGATTTTATAGCAGGCATGACGGATCGCTATGCTCTCGATCAACATAAGCGATTGTTTGACCTTGACCCGCTTTTTAGGTAGTCACCGCACTGGATTGTTTTAGCGAGTTAATATCAGAATCATGAATGTTTTCGCCCATTTTCAGGGTGTAGTTACGAATGCTGTTGAAACGCTTGTAGGGCAAGGCAAGTTGCCAGCTGGCCTTGACTTGAGCAAGCTAACAACAGAGCCTCCGCGTGATGCCACGCATGGTGATGTGGCAGTGAATGCGGCTATGGTTTTGGCCAAGCCTGCGGGCATGAATCCGCGCGCCGTCGCAGAATTATTAGTGCCGCTGCTGTCAGAAGATTCAGATATTCAATCTGCTTCCATCGCTGGCCCCGGCTTCATAAACATCAAATTGAAAGATGCATTTTGGCCGCGCATATTACAGGCGGCACTTGAACAAGCTGATCAGTTTGGTTCATCTCAAATTGGTGCAAATCAAAAAATAAATGTCGAATATGTTTCGGCAAATCCAACTGGCCCACTTCATGTCGGCCATTGCCGGGGCGCAGTTTTTGGAGATGCGTTGGCTTCGTTGTTGAAGTTCTCCGGTTATGATGTGACCAAAGAATACTATATGAATGATGCTGGTGGCCAAGTTGATGTGCTCGCGCAATCGGCATACCTCCGATACCGTGAGGCGCTGGGTGAAGACATTGGTGAAATTCCAGCCGGGCTTTATCCCGGTGATTATCTGAAGCCGGTAGGCGAAACTCTCAAAAATGAATTTGGTAATTCGCTGATTGGTAAAAACGATTGGCTACCCATCGTGCGGGAAAAATCTATTTCCATGATGATGGATATGGTGCGCGGAGATCTGGCGGCATTGGATATTAGACAAGAGATTTTCTTCTCTGAAAAATCATTGCAGACGGATGGCTCAGTCGCAAAGACGATTGCTCAGCTTCGTGCATCTGGCGATGTTTATGAGGGTCGCTTGCCGCCGCCCAAAGGCGAAGTGAACGAAGACTGGGAAGACCGCGAACAAACTTTGTTCCGATCAACAAAATATGGCGATGATGTTGACCGCGCTTTGCTCAAATCAGACGGTAGCTTTACTTACTTCGCCTCCGATGTTGCATACAGCGCAAACAAAATCGAACGCGGCTTCAAACAGCTGATTTACGTTCTGGGTGCTGATCATGGTGGCTATGTGAAACGCCTTCAGGCCGTGGCTACTGCTTTATCTGGGCAGGACGCCGTTCAAGTTGATGTAAAACTTTGCCAACTCGTCAAACTGTTTCGTAATGGTGAACCCGTGCGCATGTCCAAGCGGGCAGGTGAGTTTGTCACGTTGCGCGATCTTGTTGATGAAGTTGGTTCTGATGTGGTGCGCTTTATAATGCTCTACCGCAAAAATGAAGCACCGCTGGATTTTGATTTTGCCAAAGTGACTGAGCAGTCAAAAGACAATCCGGTGTTTTATGTTCAATATGCCCATGCTCGGATTTGCTCAGTGTTGCGTAACGCCGAAGCCGCTGGATTGAAATCAGATGCAAAGATTGACTTCAATTTATTGACGGATGAGGCCGAAAAAGCACTGATATTAAGAATTGCAGCCTTTCCACGGGTTATTGAGGCTGCTGCATTGGCCCACGAACCACACAGAATATCGTTCTATCTCTATGACTTAGCGAGTGATTTTCATTCTTTGTGGAATAAGGGCAAAGAACTGCCGCAATTAAGATTTATTTTGCAAGATCAGGATAACCTATCATTAACGCGGCTCGCTTTCCTGAGGGTGATTCGCTATTGTCTTGCAAATGGTCTCAGGATCCTTGGCGTTGAATCCGCCACGGAGATGTAACAACGGATGAAGTGATAATGGACCAAAATTCAACGGGCGGCTCTGACAAACGTAACTGGCGCGAGCGCCTCGGTATTGGCACCAAGGATGGTGCTGTGATTGCAAAGGATATGCCGAAAGTGTCGGATGAATTTAAACCAACCCCAGCTCCTATGCCTGTTCAGCCAAGAGTAGCTCCAGCAACTGCTCGGCCTGCACCAATGGCGCCACGCCCTGCAGCCGCCAGACCAGCCGCAGCACCCGGAACAGCGCGGCCAGCGGCTCAACCTGCGCCTCGTGCACCTGCGGTTGCCCCCGATGTTTTGGCAAATAAATTGAAAGCTCAACGCGATGCTGCTGAACGATTGGCAGATCAGCGTGTGGCCGCAGCCAAACAAAGAGCTGAATCATCCATTCCTCCAGCAACAAATGGCAACGCGCCAAAACCGAAATTCACTTTTGCGGATGAAGAAGCCAAGGCTTCAGCCCCACGTCCAGCCGCAATGCCAAGCCGTGCGCCACCTCAAGTGCAAAGGCCAGTGCCTTCGCCTGAACCACAGCAGGGTTACGCAAACCAAATTGCACCGCCGCGTCCTCCACTGGGTGGCGGGCAGGCCATGCCTCCGCGTGCAGTGCCGCCTCAACAACAGCCCTATGTGCCGCAAGCTTATCCGCAGGGGCAGCCTTATTACCCTCAACAACAGCCACAATATCCGCAAGGCTATGCGCCACAACAGCCACAAGGTTATGCGCCAGTTCCGCCTCCAGGTTATCGTCCGATCGATCCGGCTACAGGATATACACCACCACCGCCATACAATCCGCAGCCGCGCCCTCAGTTTACGCCAACTGGTGCTGGGGCAGGGCCAAGATTGCAAGTTCCTCAACGCCAACCTGCAACTGGTTTTAATACGCCCCAATCTGGTTTTGGTGCCAATCCGCGTCTCACTAACCCACAAGCGATGCGTCAAGCGCCAACGGCCAATTATGCCGACGGTGAAGAAGATGATATTTTTGAACAACCCGCACCGCGGGCTCAACGCCGCGCTACTGCGGAAGACTATAGCCAAGCTTACCGCGAAGTAGAAACAGGCTTGGATGAAGATCCACAACGTTCGGGCCGACCGCTTATGTTGTTAGCCCTTCTCGGACTTCTGGTCGCTTCGGCGCTTTTGGCTGTTTGGGGCTATACCAATTATGTCAAGAACGGCGGCAGTTTAACGGCGGCAGGTAACAATGTGCCAGTTGTCGCGGCTCCTGAAAAACCAGCCAAGGCAACCCCAGATGCGGCGGCCACAGATAATGCGGCTGCTGGCAAAGCAGTGAACTCGTCAAAGAAACTAATTTATGACCGCATCGTCGGGGACCAAGAAGTCCCAACAGGGAAATTGGTTCCAAGTGAGGAACAACCTGTTCAACCGTCAAACAACAGTGCACCTATAAATTCGAGCGGCGATTCCGTTGCCCCAGCTGCACCAGCAGCTGGTACAGGAGATGATGGAACACCGTTACCATTGCCACCCCCACCAGGCGGCACGCAGGGTTCACTAGAACCTTCGGGAAAGACCGACGCAGCAAAAACTGATCAAGCAATGATAAACCCTGCCGCCAGCGAGAGCTTGGCGGCAGTGCCTATTCCGGCGGGAAATCAAAATTCCGCCGCCGCTGTAGTTGCTGCGGGTTCTGATGCTATCGCTCAAACAGCGGAAGCGTCAAAACCTGCAGCACCTGCGGCAGAAGCAATTGCTGACAACATGATACCTAATGAACCCGTTATCAAAGAAAAGAAGTCAGCTGCGAAAACTGTTGAAGCAAAGAAAAAGACAGCCACAGACGCTAATTCCAAATCTCTAGGCGCAAAGCCCGTTGTCTTGGTCGCACCTTCGAAACTCGCACTCCAAAACAAAAATCCTCCGGCAAAAATAAAATCAACAAATAACCAAACGACGAATGACGGCGGTGGCCTCTATGGCGATACCGCAGTGGACAGCGGTAACGTTACAGCAGGCGCCGTTGAAGCGTTGCCCGTCGAACAACCAAAAAAACGCAAGACACTGTTAGATTTGTTCCGCACGGATAGCCAAACTGCTGAGCCTGAGGTGGTTGTGGCTTCGGTGCCAAAAACACTCCCAACCCAACAGGTTGCTGCGGCCTCTCCGCGAGTTGTAGCGCCAGTCCCAACCGCCGGCACGGGCGCTTATGTTGCCCAGCTCGCGTCGTTTAAAAGCAAGGCTGAAGCAAACGCAGAGTATTCGCGGTTGGTGATAAAGCACGGTCCGATTATCAAGCGCTACGCTCCAATCATCGAACAAGCCAGCGTTGCGGGCAGCACCCGCTACCGTCTTAACATCGGGCCAATGGCCTCTACTGATGTCGCTTCCAGCTTTTGCTCGTCGCTTTTTGCGGCGGGGGAACGTGACTGCCTTGTACACAGGCAATAAATACACCTAGAAACTCAATGTAGAAACGTAATAACTGCGATGACAATTCGATCTCTTATTAGTGGCTGTGCAGGCTTGGCTTTGTCGCAAGACGAAGTGCAATTTTTCCAAAAAGTAAATCCGTGGGGACTAATTCTATTTAAGCGCAACTGCGACTCTCCAGATCAAATCCGAAATCTAACAGCGCAATTCCGCAGTGCTGTCGGCCGCAAAGATGCCCCTGTTTTTATTGATCAAGAGGGCGGTCGTGTGCAACGCCTCGGCCCGCCATCAAGCCATTGGCGCAAATATCCTGCTGCAATGGAATATGGCAAACAATTTGATCGTAGCCCCTCACTTGCAATCAAAACTGCACGTAGTGTTGGCCGTCTGATGGCCGAAGATTTGTATGAGATCGGCATTACATCAAGTTGCTTGCCTGTGCTGGATGTGCCCCAACCGGGTGCACATGATGTGATTGGCAGCCGTGCTTATTCAATGCGTCCTGAGCACATCATGATTCTGGCCCGCGCCCACACAGTGGGCTTGTTGGAAGGCGGAATACTGCCTGTCATGAAACACATTCCAGGTCATGGCCGTGCAGAAGTTGACAGCCACCACAACTTACCAATTGTAAAGTCTTCGCGCGCCGACCTTGAACGTATTGATTTTTTGCCATTCGTATCATTTGCCGATTGCCCAATGGCCATGACCGCTCATGTGATTTACAGTGCATTGGATAAAGATAATCCCGCCACACTATCACGCAAGATCATCAAAAATGTCGTGCGCAAGCTGATTGGCTTTGACGGTTTGTTGATCACTGACGATCTTTCTATGAAAGCGCTGCAAGGCACATTCACCGAAAAGGCCACTACGGCTTTGGCCGCTGGCTGCGACATGCTTTTGCATTGCAATGGTGTGATGAGCGAAATGGAAGAAGTGGCCGAGGCTGCTGTTCCGCTGGCAGGCAAAGCCATGCGCCGCGCCAAACAAGCCTTGCGAGCCAAGCGCAAACCTTTGCCTTATGACAAAAAGCAGGCTTTGAACGAGTTGGAAGCCATACTAAGCGTCTGAAACTGGGGATAAGCTAGCCATATCATTCGAATCGTGTGCTCTTAACGCGTAAACAAGAATGATGGAGAACAAAGCCTTGGGCGAACCTGAAACACCAGAACTGCAAGAAGCATGGCCAGACGGCCAGGCGGCGCTGCGCGTGGAGCCTGAGGTCAACCCCGAAGAATTGATTGTTGATGTCGGCGGATTTGAAGGGCCGCTCGATTTATTGTTAGAGTTGGCTCGGGCTCATAAAATTGATTTAGCCCAAGTTTCAATTTTGGCATTGGCCAACCAATATCTCGGTTTCATCGAACGCGCCCAAAAAATGCGGCTGGATGTTGCAGCCGATTATCTGGTGATGGCAGCTTGGCTGGCCTATCTCAAATCGCGGTTGCTGATCCCCGTTCCACCCAACACAGACGAAGCCTTGCCACAGGATATGGCAGCACGCCTTGCGTTTCGTTTGCAGCGTTTGGCGGCGATGCGTGATGCGGGTGCAAAGATATTGGCAATGCCGCAGCTCGGCTTGCATGTGTTTGAACGCGGCGCGCCCCAGCCATTGGTGGTCGATGTGCAGCGGGAATATTCAGACAATCTGATTGATTTATTGAAGGCCTATGCAGATCGTCGCCAGCGCAAAGTGGTGCGCCAAGTTTATACCGTGAAGCGCCAGCCTACATGGTCGATCAAAGAGGCGCGTGAGGCCTTAGAGCGCCTGGTGGGTGCCATGGATGAATGGGGTGCGTTTGACACATGGTTGGAGCGCTATTTGGCAACGCCTGAAACCCGCCGCTCGGTGCGTGCCTCAAGCTTTACCGCCAGTTTGGAATTGGCCCGAGATGGGCGTATTGAAATGCGCCAAGAAGAAGCGTTTACACCAATCTATATGCGTCGTCGGCAAGGTGCCGCTGTTGAAGGAATTTGATTTTGCAGTCACAGGTTTTACCAATGGAAAGAGAACCGGAGATGGATGACGGGTTCGAAGAAACAGTTGTAACATTGCATCCGCAGGCAGATCGCAGCCAAAACTTGCGCATTATCGAAGCGATGTTGTTTGCCTCGGCTGAACCCATCGGTACGGAAAAGTTTGAAGAGTTTTTGACCAAAGGTACAGACGTGTTGGGGTTGCTTGCTGATCTCCAATCCAATTACGAGAATCGCGGTGTGAACCTTGTGCAAGTGGCTGGCAAATGGGCTTTGCGCACGGCCCAAGACATGAGCGCTATTTTGCGCCGTGAAACCACCGAACAAAAGAAACTGACCAAGGCCGCCCTCGAAACCTTGGCAATCGTTGCTTATCATCAGCCCGTGACCCGCGCTGAGATTGAAGATATTCGCGGTGTGGCCATTTCAAAAGGCACTCTGGATAATCTGCTCGAAATTGGTTGGGTGCGCATGCGCGGCAGGCGGAAGACACCGGGCAGGCCCGTAACCTATGGTTCAACGCCCGCATTCCTTAGCCATTTCGGCCTCAATGAATTGACCGACTTGCCGGGCTTGCATGAGCTTAAAGCCGCTGGGCTTCTCGATGGCAACATTCCGCCAGGCTTTGATGTGCCCATGCCACGCGTGACCGATGAATTGACTGCGGACGAAGATCCGCTGGACGGCACTGAACAATTGCCACTCGAAATGCATTTGCCGGAAGAGGGTGCTGCTCCGCCGCTTGAGGAAAACCCTTAAGCGTTTACCTTAATGATTCATGGTTAAAACAAATCCGCCGGCGTTTACCATAGGTTACGCTGGCCTTTTAACACCTAAAGATGCATATAACTTTATATGAATTCGTTTCCGTCCGTTAGCTTTCTCCAAGGCGCCGGACATTACTCCCGAGGAACGGCGGTTCCTGCACCGAAGCGCCGTTCCTCCAGCACCCTTTAGAAGCGCAAAGCTTCATCCCCAAAGCCTCCGAAGTCAGGCCCGCCGCATCTCCTGATTTCGACAGGCTTAGCCGGCTCGGGCCGTGAATTGAGTGGCCTCCTCGTTCCGAACTTCCCGAGCCGGCAGCTATTTCTCCATAAAAAAAGCGCCCCAAAGGACGCCTTTTTAAATCATCAAAAACCGATCATTTACTTGATCTTGGTTTCCTTGAATTCAACATGCTTGCGCACAACTGGGTCATATTTCATGAACGAGAATTTCTCGGTCTTGGTGCGCGAATTTTTCTTGGTCACATAGAAAAAGCCTGTATCGGCAGTCGATGCCAGCTTAATCTTGATCACGTTACCTTTAGCCATAATAGTCTCCGAATGTCTGTTGGGGCGGATAGACAGGAATTGGCCCAAAAAGTCAAGCGCGGCCTATTGGTCCGAGTGAAAGGTGCCAGTCACTCCAAACCCATGCATCCGCAACGCCCATTGAAGGCCCACCACAGCGCCCTTGAACATGGGCAACAAAGCAAGAGTAAGGATGAGGGTGAGTGGCAACCAGATCGACATATGAACCCAAATCGCAGGCTTCCAAAGCTTCTCAACGATGAACAGGGCTGGCACAATAATATGCCCCACAGCCATGATCGTGAGATAGGGCGGCGCATCATCTGCCCGCTGATAATGCAATTCCTCGCCACAGGTCGGGCATTGGTCAACGACCTTCAGATATTTGTAAAACAGCTTGCCTTTGCCACAAGCCGGACACTTGCAGCGAAATCCGCGCGAGATAGCTTGGGGCCATGATCTAATTTCGAACATGAGAGGATTTTGCGCCCGCCGCAATCCGCAAACAAACCCACCAACCGCCGCAGCGGCAAGGGGTCGCAAGCTAACTTCTCCGTCCCCGCTGTGGTTTGCGCGACTTGCCGCGAATCTTTGGCCTCTCGCCTGCGCGGCCTTCACCGACGATCTCAAACTTCAATCCGCCTTTGACAGGCGCTGCTTCAACAAGTTTCACTTTCACAATGTCACCCATCTGAAACGTCTCGCCTGTGCGTTCGCCGATCAACGCGTGGCGCACTTCGTCGTACACATAGTAATCGCGGCCAAGCGTGGCGGCGGGAACGAAGCCGTCAGCACCTGTTTCTTCCAAATTCACAAACAGGCCAGCGCCCACCACGCCGCCAATGCGGCCATTGAACACCGCGCCCACTTGCGGGGCCAGATATGAGGCGATCAAGCGGTCATTGGTTTCGCGCTCAGCCACCATGGCGCGGCGCTCGGCTGTGCTGATCATCTCTGCGGTTTCATCGAGGTTTGCGATGTCAAATTCTGATAGGCCATCACCGCCCATATTGAGTGCTGTGATCAATACGCGGTGCACGATCAAGTCGGCATAGCGTCTGATCGGCGACGTGAAATGCGCATAGCGCCTGAGGGTCAGGCCGAAGTGGCCAGCATTCTCGGAGCGATAAACCGCCTGCGCCTGCGTGCGCAAAACAATCTGGTGCACCAGTTGTTCAAAATCCTCACCCTTCACAGAGTCAAGCAACTTGTTGAAATGCGATGGCTTGATGATTTGTCCCAAAGGCAATTCGCGGTTTACCGTTTTGAGAAACGTGGCCAGCGCTTTGATTTTTTCTTGGGAAGGTTGTTCATGCACACGGTAGAGCAGGGGCGTTTTTTTATTTTCTAATTCTTCGGCCGCCGCAACGTTGGCCTGAATCATAAACTCTTCAATCAGCTTATGCGCATCTAAACGCAACGGCACAGTCACCCGCGCCACAGCACCTGTTGCATCGAGAATAATTTTGCGTTCTGGTAAGTCTAAATTCAATGGGCTTCGTGCATCTTGGGCTTTTTTGAGAGCCGCATAGGCGGCCCAAAGCGGTTTCAACACAGGCTCCACCAAGCCCTCAGCTTTTGGTGATGGCCGCCCATCAATGGCACTTTGCGCTTCTTCATAAGAAAGCTTGGCGGCGGAGCGCATGGTCACGCGTTTGAAGTGGTGCGATTTTTTGCGACCTGATTTATCGAAGGTCATGAAGCACGCAAGTGCTGGCCGAAGTTCTTTTTCGCGCAATGAACACAAATCATTTGAAATGCGTTCCGGCAACATGGGCACGACACGGTCTGGGAAATAAACTGAGTTGCCTCTTATACGAGCTTCTTTATCCAGCGCCGAACCGGGGCGCACATAGGCTGACACATCAGCAATGGCCACGATCACATTAAAACCACCAGAGTTGGCTGCACTATCATCATGTTCCGCCCACACCGCATCATCATGATCCCGCGCGTCGGGTGGGTCAATCGTCACCAGCGGAACGTCGCGCAGATCCATGCGGCCCGCTTCGCTGAAATTTTTCAGCGCTTCAGATTCCTGCAACACTTTTTCAGAAAACGCATTTGGAATGCCGTGTTGATGAATAGCGATCAGCGAGATGTTGCGTGGGTCGGCCATATCGCCCAAGCGTTCGCGCACACGGGCAATGGGCATGCCGCGCCCTTGATCTTTAATAATCTCAGCAGCTACCAATTCGCCGTTCAGCGCGCCGCCTTCATCACCCGCCAACACCTGCAAATCATAACGCGCTTTTTTATCGACAGGCACAAGCCGCGCCCCTTCACCCTTGACGAGGCGGAAAATCGCCAACACGCGGCCCGCGCGGTCAGACAACACGCGCATGACTTTTGCTTTGTGCGCGTAAGGGCCTTTGCCAGACAGAGCTTCGATTTTCGCCAGCACACGGTCGCCCACGGCTGGCGCTTTGCCTGACGCCAGTTCAATCAATAGCTTTGGCGGCTTGCCTGCGGCTTCATCCCACTCCGCAGGAATGCCCCATGCCTCGCCGTCATGGTCAAGGCCTTCAACTTGGATTATCGTGACGGGCGGCAGATGCCCCTTGGCCGTCATGCGGCGTTTCTTGCCGCCAAGCGTGCCCTTATCTTGCATGTCTTTCAGAACTTGCTTCAGCTTGATCTTGTCGTTGCCTTTGATGCCAAAGGCTCGCCCAATCTCGCGCTTGCCCACCACACCCGGAGAACTGGCCACAAATTTCAAAATATCCTCAGGCGAAGGAACGCCCGGGTGTTTGGATGGTTTGGCGGGTGGCTTAGGCGGCTTCGACAACTTGTTTCTTCACAGCCTTCTTGGCCGCCTTTTTTGCAGGCTTCTTCTTGGCTGCGGCTTTTTTGGCCGGAGCTTTCTTTGCAGCCTTCTTCTTTTTACCGCCAGTCTTGGTTTCTCGTTCGGCAATTAAAGCCAGCGCTTGTTCCAGCGTGATGGACTCCACCGTCATCTCCGGCGGAATGGTGGCATTGGTTTTGCCGTGCTTCACATAAGCCCCGTATTGCCCGCCAAACACGTCCACTTTTTCATCGTCATCAGGGTGCACACCCAAATTACGAAGAGCGCCCGGCCGTGTGCGTTTGGATGGGCCTTTCAAACGCTTCTCAGCAAGGCGGTCAACGGCATGGTTCAAGCCAATAGTGAACACATCCTCTTCCGATTCCAAATTCGCATAAACCCCATCATGCAAAATATAGGGGCCATAGCGCCCGAAGTTTGCGGTGATTGGTGTTTTGGTTTCAGGGTGCATGCCAACTTCGCGCGGCAATGACAGTAATTTTAACGCTTGTTCCAAATCCAGCGTATTCAAATCCACACGTTTCGGAATGGAAGCGCGTTGTGGTTTTTCGCCTTCAACAGCTTCCCCCAATTGCACATATGGCCCAAAGCGGCCCATGCGGCGCGTCACTGGCATTTGTGTTTCAGGATCATTGCCCAGCAAAATGCCACCAGCAGGAATGGCTGATGCAGCGTCCGCCGAATTGGTGGAAAGTGGTCTGGTGTAGTTACATGTCGGATAATTGGTGCACCCGACAAATGAGCCAAAGCGTCCCAGCTTGATCGACATTTTCCCATCAGCGCATGAAGGGCAAGCGCGTGCATCGCTGCCGTCAGCCTTTGCCGGGAAAATATGCGGTTCAAGCATATCATTGAGGGAGTCGATCACTTGCGTAATCCGCAGGTCTTTCACCTCGGCCAAAGCAGCGGTAAAATCTTTCCAGAAATCACGCAGCACTTGCTTGTAATCAATCTCGCCTGCTGAAATCCGGTCAAGTTGTTCTTCAAGATTGGCGGTGAAATCAAATTCCACATAGCGCTTGAAGAATGACTCGAGGAACGCCGTTACAATGCGACCCTTGTCATCGGGGATCAAACGTTTCTTCTCAATACGCATATAGCCACGGTCGCCGAGCGTCTTCATAATGCTGACATATGTGGAAGGGCGGCCTATGCCCAGCTCTTCCATTTTCTTAATCAACGAAGCTTCCGAATAGCGCGGTGTCGGCTCAGTGAAATGTTGCACGCCTTCAATCTTCTTCACACCAGACGTGTCGCCACGCGCCATGGCCGGCAGGCGCTTTGCGTCTTCATCCTCTTCGTCGTCCAAGCCTTCGGTGTATGCACGCAGAAACCCATCAAATTTCACAACCGAGCCATTGGCGCGGAATGAATAATGCTTGCCGTCGTGGCCCGTGGTGCCGATGTCAGCTGTCGTGCGCTCCATTTCTGCGCTTTCCATTTGGCTGGCAATGGTGCGCTTCCAGATCAAATCATAAAGCACCAATTGCTCGCCATCCAGCACACCTTTCACTTGGTCGGGCAAACGACCAGGATCAGTCGGGCGAATGGCTTCATGGGCTTCTTGCGCATTTTTGGCTTTAGACGTGTAAACCCGTGGTGCAGATGGCACATAGGGTTCACCGAAAGTTTTCAGAATTGCATTGCGTGTGGCGGCAATGGCCTCCGGCGCCATATCGATGCCGTCGGTACGCATATAGGTAATAAGACCCACTGTCTCGCCACCAATATCCATGCCCTCATAAAG
This sequence comes from Aestuariivirga sp., assembly GCA_043744395.1. Lineage (GTDB taxonomy): Bacteria > Pseudomonadota > Alphaproteobacteria > Rhizobiales > Aestuariivirgaceae > Aestuariivirga. The sequence goes on along the minus strand of JAYTUV010000085.1, from coordinate 480 downwards.
GCGCTGCGCAATCTGCATGGTTTTGGCGGACGAGAAACCAAGCTTACGCGATGCTTCCTGTTGCAATGTGGATGTGCGAAACGGCGCATAGGGGTGGCGCTTGGCGGGTTTACTTTCAAGTGATTCAACTGTGAAGCGTTGGCCTTTAACGGCAGCTTCAATGGACAGCGCCGAAGCCTGATCTTTCAGTTCCAGTTTCTCAAGCCGCTTACCGTTGATGCTGGCGAGACCTGCTGAAAATTCTTGACCTTTGGATGTGACGAAGGTGCCGTCTATTGTCCAATATTCTTGGCTTTTGAAAGCTTCAATTTCTAACTCGCGGTCGCAGAGCAAGCGCAGTGCCACGGATTGAACGCGGCCTGCTGAGCGCGAACCCGGCAATTTGCGCCATAAGACTGGTGATAATGTGAAGCCGACAAGATAATCCAAAGCCCGCCGCGCCAGATAGGCATCAACCAATGCACCGTCCACCTCGCGTGG
>JAYTUV010000084.1:0-1541 GCA_043744395.1 Aestuariivirga sp. | reverse complement strand
ACAAAAAACAAGGCCCAGAATCATCTGAGCCTTGTTCAATTCAATTTAGACGAATTATGCGCGACGAAGCAGCTTGACCAAGTTGCTAAAGCGGCTTTCCTTGGTCTTGTTAGCAATTGCAACAAATGATGCAGGCTTCACATTCTGCATCATGGCCGTGCCATAAACGCCTGAATAGGCATTTAAAATTGTGTTGTTCATGATCTATCTCCTTGGTCTTAAATCTCTTGCACTTTATGTACATCTCGCAACTGCAAACCACAAACGGCATTAAGTGACATGACGTGTAACAAAATGTTATACGAAACCATGTTAGGATGATTCATGGCCAGACGACTTCCATCTCTCAACGCGTTGAAAGCTTTTGAAGCCGCAGCCCGCAATGAAAGCTTCACAGACGGGGCGGCGGAACTGTTTGTGACCCATGCCGCCGTCAGCAGGCATATTCGAGAATTAGAAGAATATCTGGGCACGCAGTTGTTCAACCGAACAGGACGCGGCGTTGAAATGACAGAGGCTGGAACTCGGTTTGGCAGTCTATTGACTCCGCTTTTTGATAAATTGGCAGAAGCTTCCCTCGAAGCCGCAGCTGTCGGCGATGTGCGAACACTTAAAGTTTCCGTTGAGCCTACTCTTGCTTCACGCTGGCTGATTGGGCGTATGGGGCGTTTCAATGCGCTTCACCCTGATATTGAATTGAGCATTGAATCTTCAACCAAGCTTGTCGATTTTTACGCTGAAGATATTGATCTAGGCCTTCGGTATGGCCTCGGGCGCTGGGATGATGTGGAGGCTGTTAAGCTTTCTGATGTGGTGGTGTTTCCGGTTTGCGAGCCGTCTCTACTGAAAGGACGCATAGATTTAAAACCTGCCGAACTCGCCGATTTTAATCTGCTACATATGGATATGAAACAATGGTGGGGTGAATGGTTGGCCGAAGCTGGTGTTCAAGGTGTTGACGATCGACGTGGGCCCGTGCTTCAGAATCAATTGGCTTTGGAAGCTGCCGAAGCGGGCCAAGGCTTTGCACTGGGTGATCAAATCATTTGCACCGACAGTTTGATCGAAGGCTGGCTTGCACGACCGTTTGACTTAGACATGAAAGACCATGGGTCATATTGGGTTGTGCGCAAGAAGGGTTCCAAAGAATCAGCCCCTGCCCGCGTGTTTCGCGAATGGTTGATGGGGGAAGTTGTGGAAACCAATAAAAAGTTTGTAGCTTTTAAGGCGCAAGGCTTGAAGGCCCGCGCAAAGTAAGCCACCAACGACTCAAGATTGATTGAAGTGAGTCTCAGATGGCAAAATATGATTGTTTAAAGTGTCCGGGCTATTGCTGTTCTTATCCGGTGATTGAAGTTAAGGACAAAGACGCTGCTCGTATAGCCAAGCATTTTGAGATGCCTTTAGCAAAAGCTGAAAAGAAATATTTCAAAGCGGCTCATGGTTATAAACGGATTATGCGTCGCAAGGCGGATGAACACTTTGGTAAAATTTGCCAGTTTTTTGATACTGACGCACGGCGCTGCACGATCTATGCGGCG
>JAYTUV010000083.1:0-6013 GCA_043744395.1 Aestuariivirga sp. | reverse complement strand
CTGAGGGTGTGGTCATCATGGATTTCATCATCGTAGCCATGGCCACGCCATAAGCTTTGGTGGAATCACTTGCAGCAGATGCGGGCTGCTCCATTTTTGACATATCGTGGCCTGCTGGCATTTGGGCAGGCTGCATCTGCGTGAACGCAAAAACGGCAATCGCTCCTAAAGCAGCAGCACCCAATAAAACTTTCAAATTCATTGATTTGTTCCCTTGTTAGAATTCAATTCTGAACCACCAAATTACGGCGAAATTAGCATCCACGCCGCCATCGCTGCCATGCCAACATTTTCAACAATTGTCACAACCGACATGGGCAATTGGAACACGGTGCCCAAACATGCGCATTGGATAGATTGTTTGTTCACGTTGGCTTGAATCACACCAATTGCGCCAATGATGCTGAGCACCAATGCCACCCAAGTTATCATGGTCATTTGAAAATGAAATAAAAATGCAAAACCGAGAGCGGTTTCAATGAACGGATAGGCATAGCCCCAGAGTTTGAAGTGTTTGGCAATCACATCGTAACGTCCGTAAGCTTGCGCAAAATTCGCAACATCCAATAGTTTGAACGCTCCAAACACGATGAAAAATCCAGCCATAAAGCTCATCATCCAATTGTGACCAGCAAAGCTCGCCACGGCGATTAACCCCATCACCAGCAACAAAGGATAATAAGTTTTGAGCCATGCCAAATGTTGTTGAGCTGCGGGTGCTGTGGTTTCAGCACTCACGCGGTATTTGCCAACTTTGGCAAGCGCGTCATTCAAAACATCCGCATTCAGGCCCGTTTCGATTATGGCTTGTGGTGGCTCTAGTGTGACGGTGGCGCTGGGTGAAACAACTTTTAAAGTGGCTTCAACTTTACGGGCGCAACCAGCACAGGTCATCCCGCTTATTGTGAATGTGTTCATGTAAATATATATAGCCAACACTTTGAATTATACAATCTGGTGTTTTTTAATGGCGTAACAGACCGCTATATTGAACAACAAAACTAACAAGGCAATCCAAGCATGAAAGTATTATTGTCGCTATCAACCCTCATTGCACTTATCGTTTCTACGCCAGCTCTTGCTTCAACATGGGATGATTGTCTGGGTGATGATCTGACCTTGAGCATGGTTGCCTGCAGCGCCATCATTGATGCCAAGACTGAGACGGCGGGACGGCTTGCACTTGCCTATTACAACCGCGGTTTCGCTTATCGACAAGACGGTAAGAATGATCTTGCCCTCGCCGATTTTTCACAATCCATTGCCCTTGATCCAAGCAATGTCGATGTTTTCAACAAGCGCGGGTTTGTGCATCTGGATGCAGATGAGAACAGTCTTGCCTTGGCTGATTTTGATACGGCCATTGCTCTTGCACCCGATCAGTCTGATCTTCATGCAGGTCGAGGTGTTGCATTGAAGGATTTGAACAGGCACGACGACGCCCTTCAAGCGTTGGGCAAGGCCATCCAACTGGATGAAGAAAATGCTTATGCCTTTAACAACCGTGCCAACACCTATGAATTGATGGAAAAGCACTCTGAAGCAATTGCAGATTATACCAAAGCCATCGCCATTAATCCTGACGACGGCACCTACCTTAACAATCGTGGCGTGGTTTATTATAATACAGGCCAGATGGATTTGGCTTTGGCCGATTATAATTTAAGCATTGAGAAAGATCCAAATTATGCGCTTTCTTATTATGACCGCGGTTTGATTTATGAGGGTCAAAAACGGCTTGCTGAAGCTGAAGCGGATTTTCGAATGGCGCTGAAATTAAAGCCCGGTTATCAGCGGGCCATACAGGAACTGCAAAATATGGGGCTGGAGCCTTGAGGCTAGACGCTGCAGAACCAATATTTGACAACAGCAACCTACGCGCTAAAGAACCGCCTAAATGAAATTCAGGTGAAGACCATGGCAAAAGCACGCACTTTATATGATAAGATCTGGGATGATCATGTGGCCCATCAGGCTGATGATGGCACGTGCCTTCTCTATATTGATCGCCATCTTGTGCATGAAGTGACCAGCCCCCAAGCTTTTGAAGGCTTGCGCATGACGGGGCGCAAAGTGCGCCATCCAGAAAAGACGCTTGCTGTGGTTGATCATAATGTGCCCACCACCGATCGTTCCAAGGGCATTGTTGAAACAGAAAGCCGCCTTCAAGTCGAGGCGCTGGCCAACAATGCAAAAGAATTCGGCATCACTTATTTCGATGAAATGGATAAGCGCCAAGGCATTGTGCATGTGGTTGGGCCTGAACAGGGCTTTACGCTGCCCGGCACTACGATTGTTTGTGGTGACAGCCACACATCAACGCACGGTGCATTTGGCGCTCTGGCGCATGGCATTGGCACGTCAGAAGTGGAGCATGTATTGGCCACGCAAACGCTGATCCAGAAAAAAGCCAAGAACATGAAAGTGGAAGTGAATGGCAAATTGGCCAAGCACTCCACGGCCAAAGATATTATCCTCGCCATCATCGGCGAAATCGGCACGGCGGGTGGCACGGGTTCGGTCATTGAATTTGCAGGCGAAGCGATCCGCGATCTTTCGATGGAAGGCCGCATGACGGTTTGTAACATGACCATTGAAGGCGGTGCGCGCGCTGGCTTGATTGCACCTGATGCAAAAGCATTTGAATATTTGAAGGGCAAGCCCCGTGCGCCAAAGGGTGCGGACTGGGATAAGGCCATGGCTTATTGGGCCACCTTGCATTCCGACGAAGGTGCACATTTTGACCGCATCGTGACTTTGGATGCAGCCAATTTACCGCCGATCGTCAGTTGGGGCACATCACCAGAAGACGTGGTGTCGGTGGCGGGTGCTGTTCCTGACCCGGCGCTGATTGAAGACGAGGGTAAGCGCCAATCCAAATTCCGCGCGCTTGAATATATGGGCCTTAAAGCTGGCCAAAAAATTACAGATATTGCATTGGATGTGATCTGGATTGGCTCGTGCACCAATGGCCGCATTGAAGATATGCGCGCCGTGGCAGACGTAGTGAAGGGTAAGAAAATTGCAGCCTCGCTGGATTATGCGATGATTGTTCCGGGTTCTGGCCTCGTCAAAGAGATGGCCGAGGCTGAAGGTTTGGATAAGATTTTTCTGGATGCTGGCTTTGAATGGCGGGAACCTGGTTGTTCCATGTGCTTGGCCATGAACCCTGACCAATTGAAGCCTGGCCAAAGGGCGGCCTCCACATCGAACCGCAATTTTGAGGGCAGGCAGGGTTACAAAGGCCGCACACACTTGGTTTCACCGCAAATGGCGGCGGCGGCGGCTTTGGCGGGGCGGTTTGTGGATATTAGGCAACAAAGCTAAGCTTAAATTTGTTTACGATTGATTCATCTTTCATTTACGCTATGGCAACCCTCGCGCTGATAGTTTGATTCTCATTGTGAGTGGGTCGGCGCGTTTAAGCCGGGGGAGTTAATATGAGTTCTACTGTTGTTGCCGATGCAAAGTTTTTGCGCCGCGTGTTTTTTGGTCTTGTTGGCCTGACGCTGATGACCGGTTTGCTTGCGGGCTTTACCACCGTGCAAACGATGAATGCTAATCCATCGACGTGTTTGTATAGCTGCCAATAAATAAATCCGGCCGCGTGAATTTCGCAGCCGGACTGAATTTATTTTAGGATGTTGGACTTAGTAGCAAGTCCAAACTTTCTTTGAAATCCAGATTTTGTGGGTGTGCCAAGCATTCCAAACTTTCTTGTTCACGATCCGGAAGCCGCAATCGTCATCATAGCCCGCATCATAATAGTAGGGATAGCCGTGGTGACCGCTATGGAAACCAATGCTTCCACCTGAAAAACCGCCTGAGCCAAAGCCAAAACCGATATCAATGCTGTCGGCTTTTGCTGATGTTGCGCCAAAGCTGAGAGCGATGGCTGAGGCGGCGGCAACTGCGATAAGTGTCTTGCGGATCATGGTGTCATTCCTTTTGTTGAGCGTTTCATTTCTAGGTTCGGCGGTGTTCATCACCGTTGATGTGACCCTTATGAAGCAGCGGCCCTGAACCTATTCTGAGGGGCGCGTTAATCTGTCGTTCATGTTGAAAACGCGTCCCAAGCCCTGTAGAAGGCGGCGCATGACCACCAAACCCACCATATTCATTGACGGCGAAGCCGGAACCACTGGCTTGCAAATCCGCGACCGTTTGAAAAATCGCAACGACATTGAGCTGGTGTCGATTGCGCCTGACAAGCGCAAAGACCTTGAAGCGCGGAAGGCTTTGCTCAACTCGGTTGATGTTTCAATTTTGTGTTTGCCCGATGATGCAGCCATTGAAGCGGTTTTGCTGATTGATAAAAAATCCAAAACGCGTGTGATTGATGCTTCAACCGCTTACCGTGTTGATCCAAAGTGGGCTTATGGTTTCGCTGAGCTTGATTCCAAGCAACGCGCACGCATTGCGAAAGCGAAATTCGTGTCGAACCCCGGATGCTATCCGCAAGGGTTGATTGCCTCCATCAAGCCATTGCTCGACAAGGGTTTGATGCCTGCCAATTATCCCGTCACCTATAATGCGATTTCTGGTTACACAGGCGGTGGCCGGAAAATGGTTGAAGATTACGTGGCTCAAGGTGCTGCGGCCTCGCCCTTTATGCCCTACGGTCTGACCTTTAATCACAAGCATTTGCCTGAGATGAAATATTATACAGGCCTCAAGCGCGACGTGATCTTCCAACCTGCCGTTGGCAATTATGCACAAGGCATGATGGGCTGTGTGCCACTGTTCCTTAAAGGTATGAAGAAGGGCACAACAGCCGCGAAGATTCATAAAACGCTTAGCAGCTATTTTGCGAAGTCTAAATTTCTCTCGGTTGCACCACTTCAATCAATTGAACGTTCACCAATGCTTGATCCTCAAAGTTTGAATAACACAAATCAAATGCGCCTTTATGTTTTGGCTAACGAAAAGCGCGGCCAAGTTTTGATTATGTCGATCTTTGATAATTTGGGCAAAGGCGCATCAGGCGCTGCTGTCCAAAACCTCAATATTATGATCGGTGCTGATGAAGCACTGGCTGTTGATCTTACCTAAGGAATCTCCCATGCAAAAATTTGATACACTCACCGGTGTTGCGGCGCCAATGAACATCACCAATATCGATACTGATATGATTATTCCAAAACAGTTTCTCAAAACGATCAAGCGCACGGGCTTGGGCAAATCGTTGTTCTATGAAATGCGCTATACACAGGAAGGCAAAGAACTGCCAGATTTTGTTTTGAACCAACCAGCTTATCGCAAAGCTGAAATTCTGGTGGCGGGTGATAACTTCGGCTGCGGTTCTTCGCGCGAACATGCGCCTTGGGCGCTTCTCGATTTTGGCATTCGCTGTGTGATTGCCACCAGCTTTGCTGATATTTTTTATAACAACTGTTTCAAGAACGGCATTTTGCCAATCGTGGTTTCGGCTGAAGATCAAAAGAAGTTGCTTGATGATGCGCAACGCGGCTCCAACGCTACGATGACAATTGATCTGCCAGCCCAAGAAATTTGCGGGCCTGATGGTGGCACGATTAAGTTTAGTGTCGATGCTTTCCGCAAACATTGCATGTTGAACGGCCTCGACGACATCGGCCTGACGATGGAAAAAGCAGATTCGATTTCCACCTTTGAGAAGAAGAACACCGCGAGCCATCCGTGGCTGTAAGTATCGTCCTCTCTCGTTTCTTCAACGGGAGAGGAAGGGACCCATCGCACTTGCGATGGGGAGGTGAGGGACCGCATGTTCCAAACCTGACACCCCCTCACCTTCCCCAATGCTTCGCAATGGGTCCCCTTCCTCTCCCGCTAAAGCGGGCGAGGACCAGATGAACACCATTCTCATCACAGTTCTCCCGGTCTTCGGGATGATTGTGCTGGGCTATGCATTTGCTAGACTTAACATCATTGATGGCGCGGCCAGTCGCGGGCTTGGACTGTTTGTTTTCAATGTTGCTATCCCTGCCTTGTTGTTCAAAACCATGGCAACGCTCAATTCTGCCGATGCAGCGCC
>JAYTUV010000082.1:0-6057 GCA_043744395.1 Aestuariivirga sp. | reverse complement strand
CCAGATAATGATCAATACGGTAGATCATCGGTTCAGCAAACACTTTGCCGATGGCGTCGTTGACCGCTTGAGCGCTCTCTCCGCTTTTGCCCAAAGGTTTTTCAACCACCACACGCGATTTTTCAGTGACCAGTTTGTGCTGTCCTAAGCGTTCGCAAATGGGCCCAAAAAGATCAGGCCCAACGGCCAAGTAAAACACGCGGATACGGTCTGGGTTGACCGCAAGAGCCGCATCAAGTTTTGGCCAACCATCTTCTTTGCTGGCTTCGGCCGCTATATAAATGAGGCGGTTTAGAAATTTTTGAATGACCTCTGGAGTGCGAAGCTTTTCTTCAACATAGGTTTCAAGTGCAGTTGTTGCAAATTTACGAAATTCATCATCGCTCATCTCGCGGCGCGAGGTTCCGATAATACGCGTGTCATTCGACAATTGGCCTTGTTCATCACGGTGAAACAAAGCGGGGATCAATTTGCGTTGTGCCAAATCACCCGTGGCTCCAAACACCACGATATCAAACGGATCAACGGGAATAATGCGGGCGGTCATAAAAGGGGCTCCGATACATATTGAGGTGCGCTCATCAAATGTGGCTCTACACTGTGGAAAAGCCTATTGCAATAAATCAGGCGACGAGATTTATTGCATGGCGCTCATGCGTTTGTTATGCATCTCAACAGAGGACCTATCATGATTTTGTGTTGCGGCGAAGCTTTAATCGACTTTTTGCCTCGTAAGGGTGCAGACGGTGCATTTGTGTATCAACCCTTTAATGGGGGATCGATTTATAACACCGCAATCGCTTTGGGCCGCCTTGATGTGGCGACTGGATTTTTAGGCGGTCTATCGACTGATTTTTTTGGTGATAGTTTGGCTGATGGCTTGAAAGCCAGCAAGGTGAACCTGCGCTATGCGGTGCGCAAAGATTTGCACACTACTTTAGCCTTTGTTAAATTGATTGACGGCCATGCGCGCTATTCCTTTGTGGAGGAAGCATCAGCGGCCCGAAACTTCACCAAGAAGGATTTACCAAAACTTGCAAAGTCCGTTGAAGCTTTGCACTTTGGTTCAATCAGTTTAATTCCCGAACCTTGTGGCGGAGCCTATGAGGCTTTGCTTAAACGCGAATGTAAAATGCGTGTCATATGTATCGATCCAAATATCCGCGCTTCACTGGTTTATGAAAAGAAGAAACACATGATCAGGCTGCACGACATGATGACCAATGCCGACATCATAAAGATTTCGGATGAAGATATTTTATGGATGACCAAAGGCAAAGACTTTGCAAAATTTGCCAAAACATGGCTCAAGCGCGGAGCCAAAATTGTGGCCATCACCAAAGGTGGTGAAGGCTCCGAAATCTACACGTCAGGTTTTTCATTCAAGATGAATGTGCCGCCAGTGAAGGTGGTGGACACAGTGGGTGCAGGCGATACATTTACGGCGGGGCTTTTGGCGTATCTTTCCAAGCAGAAATTCTTGATCAAACAAAAGCTGGCGGACATTGACGAGGCATCGCTTCGTGCCGCCGTGGCATTTGCAATGAAGGCCGCCGCAATAACGGTTTCGCGCGCTGGTGCCGATCCGCCATGGTCAAAAGAAATGAAATGATTTTTCCCGTTGATCACATTATCGCAGATTTGAAGGCCGCACTCATTTCGCGGCCTTCAGCCATTTTGGTGGCCGAGCCCGGAGCAGGCAAAACCACGCGTGTGCCTTTGGCATTGCTGGATGAGCCGTGGTTGGCGGATAAGAAAATTGTGATGTTGGAGCCGCGTCGTCTGGCAGCAAGGGCCGCGGCTTCGCGCATGGCGCAGTCGCTGAATGAGAAATTAGGCGAGACCGTGGGCTATACCGTTCGGTTGGAACGCAAGGTTTCAAATGCGACGCGCATTGAAGTGGTGACCGAAGGAATTCTGCTCCGCCGCCTGCAACAAGATGCAGAGCTATCAGACATTGGTCTGGTGATCTTCGATGAGTTTCATGAACGCAATTTGGATGGCGACTTGTCGTTGGCACTCTGTTTGGATGTGCAGCGCGGACTTCGCGACGATCTGAAATTTCTCATCATGTCGGCCACACTCGACACAACAAAACTGTCTGCATTTCTAGATGATGCACCAATCCTTAATGCAAAGGGCCGCATGTTTCCCGTAGCTACAAAATATCTTGATAAGACAACGCGGCAGACAGTGTCGGTTGACACTGTGAAGGCCGTCCACCTTGCGCTTCGTGAGGTGAAGGGCAGCCTATTGGTGTTCCTCCCCGGTGAAGGTGAAATACGCCGCGTTGAGCAAGCTCTCCTCAATGATGTGCCTGCAAATACTGATGTGCGGCCGCTTTATGGTGCGATGACGCTGGCTGATCAAGACGCGGCGATCAAGCCTTCTGAAGTGGGGCGGCGCAAGATTGTCTTGGCCACAACGATTGCTGAAACATCTCTTACAATAAATGGGGTTGAAGCAGTTATCGATTGTGGCTTTAAACGCGCACCAAGATTTGATCCGGCGTCTGGCATGACAGCGCTTGAGACTGTGCGCGTTTCACAAGCATCCGCTGAACAACGCAAAGGACGCGCAGGTCGTGTGGGGCCAGGTGTGTGCTACAGGCTTTGGCCTGAATCTGAAATGAAGGCATTACCAGCACATGATGATCCTGAAATTCGCATCGCCGATCTCATGCCATTGGTTCTTGAACTCGCGGCTTGGGGTTCAAATCAAATTCCATGGTTGGAAGCGCCGCCAGCCGCAGCCTTCGCGCAGGCACAAGATGTTTTGAAACAATTAGCAGCTATTGACTCTGACGGCAAAATTACAACGCATGGCAAGGCGATGTCCAAACTACCGCTGCATCCGCGACTTTCACACATGGTGATTACAGCAAAAACATTGGATGCCGGGACAATGGCTGCTGATGTTGCAGCACTCATTTCCGAACGTGATGGTTTGCCGCGCGACACATCGGCTGACGTTGAAACGCGGTTGACGCATGTGCGCGGGAATGCGCGAGAGCGCATGAAACTCGTGGCCAGACAAATCAGAGATTCGGCTGGAATAAAAGATGACAAAAGCGAAATCTCACATGGCGTTTTGTTAGCATTGGCCTACCCCGACCGAATAGCACAAAGGCGCGGAAGCTTGGGGCGTTTCCGCATGGCTTCGGGTGCTGGTGCTGTGGTGGCAGCGCATGATCCGTTGGCGAAAGCAGATTGGATTGCAATTGGGTTGTTGGATGGAACTCAAGTTGATGCAAAAGTGCATCTGGCAGCATTGATCACGCGGACTGAAATTGAAACCCATTTCAAAGACCAGATTGTCGAAAGCTCTGGCGTGTTTTGGGATTCCAAAGCGCAAGTTGTCAGCGCTTCACGCACCATCAAGTTGGGTGCATTGGTTTTGGAGGAACGGCCGCTTTCAACGCCCGAACCAGATGCCGTTGCGCTCGCAATGGCACAAGGTGTGAAAGTGATGGGGTTGGTTTCGCTTCCTTGGAGTGACGCAGCCAAAATGTTCCGTTCACGGATCAATTTTTTGCACCGCATGTTGCCAGATGATGGTTGGCCTGATTTTTCTGACGTCGCACTATTGAATAATTTGCAAGATTGGCTGGCGCCATATCTGGCTGGCATCTCGCGCAAGAGTCATTTGGAACGGCTGGACATGCTGGCGATTTTACGAAGCATGGTTCCACATGAGAAGCTATCTCAAATTGAAAAGCTAGCACCCTCGCGTATGGAGGTTCCGGGCGGCGGGCATTACCAGATTGATTATGATGTTGAGGGCGATCCGGTTTTGCGGGTGCGCTTGCAAGAAATGTTTGGCATGAAATCAGCACCACAAATTGCTGATGGCCGAGCACAGTTGAAAATTGAGTTGCTGTCACCGGGGGGAAAGCCCGTGGCCATAACCCAATCACTCGAAACATTTTGGATCAATGCTTATCCCGATGTTCGCAAAGATATGCGTGGGCGCTATCCTAAACATCTCTGGCCCGAAGACCCTTTAACAGCCACAGCTGTTGCCCCACGACGCTTGCGTTAACATTCCACGACGTTGACGGCCAAACCGCCGGTGGATGTTTCTTTATAGCGCTCGCTCATATCCATGCCGGTCTGGCGCATGGTCTCGATGCAACTATCAAGGGGCACTAAATGTGCGCCGTCACCCCTGAGCGCCAGCGACGCTGCTGTCACAGCTTTCACTGCACCAAAAGCGTTGCGTTCAATACAAGGCACTTGAACAAGCCCACCAATGGGGTCGCAGGTCATTCCAAGATGATGTTCGAGTGCTATCTCAGCGGCGTTTTCAACTTGCTGGTTTGTGCCACCTAATGCCGCGCATAATCCTGCAGCTGCCATGGCCGAAGCAGAGCCCACTTCACCTTGGCAGCCGACCTCGGCTCCAGAGATTGATGCGTTATGCTTGATGATGCCGCCGATGGCAGCGGCAGCCAAAAGAAAGATACGGATGCCGTGTTGGTCTGCGCCCACACAATGATCGAGATAGTAACGAATGACCGCCGGCACAACACCAGCTGCACCGTTGGTTGGTGCGGTCACAACTTTTCCGCCACCGGCATTTTCTTCATTAATTGCCATGCCATAAACCGAGAGGAAATCCATCACTTGATGTGGCTGAATGTGATTGCTGCCATGTTCGGCTTTGAGCTTGGTGAAAATATCAGCTGCGCGACGTCTTACTTTTAAACCGCCCGGCAAAATGCCTTGGGCTTTAAGACCTCGGTTCATACAGGCATTCATGGTGGCCCAAACATGGTCGAGCCCACTGTTTAATTCTTCATCACTTTGTGAGGTTGTTTCATTGGCCCGCTTCATCTCGGCAATTTTCAAGCCTGAAGCATGGCCCATCTCCAACATTTGCAACGCAGTTTTAAAGGGATAAGGCACGAGTGAGACCACTGTTCTGGCAGAGGCAGAGCGCTCTGACGCCGTTTGCACAAAGCCGCCGCCGATCGAAAAATAAGTTTCCTCTAAGACAGTGGTATCTTGGGCATCGTGCAAGCGAAACACCAAGCCATTGGCATGGCCTTTAAGAGCTGGGCCGAAATCAAAAATGATGTCTCTCGCTCGATCAAAGCTGATCACATGATTTTGAATATTCACACTGTTCATGTTGGCCATTATTGTTTCAACTTGATCAGGATCAATGTCCTGCGGTGTTTGGCCCGCAAGCCCCAACACAATAGCGCGGTCAGTAGCATGGCCTTTGCCCGTAAACGCCAAAGACCCATGCAATGTGCAGGTCAATCTTGCGACAACGCCAAGGTCATGTGATTGAGCCAAGTCCAAAAAGCGCTTCGCCGCCACCATCGGCCCCATCGTGTGAGATGAAGACGGACCTATTCCAATTTTAAAGAGATCGAAAACAGATAAGAACATCGAAACAAGTTAGACATTTTCCTTCAAGAAGCTAGTCATTTCCAGCCTAGCAAAAGTACAAAACCGTCATAGCTTGATGGTTGCTCCAATGCTAACACGGCAAAATGTTAGCTGTTCTCTTCGGCCTCTTTGCGGCTTTATGCTGGTCCGCTCATGATCTTTTGGCGCGTAAATTTGCCAGTGATGTGGGGCCATACCGCATGGCCATTGGAACGCTATTGGCTGGAGCATTGCTATTGACGGGCATTGTGCTTTGGAATGGCACGATCTTGAATGCGGATAGGACAACACTTGAACTGGCGCTGATATTAGGGATCATCTACGGGCTGGCCGTCAGCAGCTTGTTCATTGCATTCAGCTTGGCACCCGTTTCAGTCGTCGGGCCAGCAACTGCTGGCTATCCTGCACTGGTGGTTGTTTGGGGAATAATCAATGGCCTCCAACCAAGCGCGTTACAATGGCTGGCGATGGTTGCAATCATCATGGGCGCATTTGTGGTGGCCCGCACAGGCCCGGCAGATGGTGGCCTGAGTGCCGTTCAGAAAGGTAAGATTCCACTGCTCATTTTTTCCTGTGTTGTGGCCGAAGTATTCTTTGCCAGTTCAGTAGTTCTTGGTCAAAAAATTGCTGAACATGTGGGAGAGTTTGAAGCCACGTT
>JAYTUV010000081.1:0-6062 GCA_043744395.1 Aestuariivirga sp. | reverse complement strand
TAAAAACGAATATCGGCCGATCTTGGATGCAGCATTGGATGGCAATGGTGATTTTGCGGCGTTTAAGTTGGATAGAGATGCCGAGGCCGTTCTAGGCTGGGCGATGAAAAAATAGCGACGCTATCAATCTGGCGCAGGCGTGTCTGATGTCGGCTTATCAGGAATTTCATTTGGGTCGGGCGGTGTTTCTGTGGGTGGCGGCGGTGCGTTCGGGTCTTTGCAACCGACCAACCAAACATCCAGCACAGGGTGTTCCAAGCTGTTCAGCCCGGGACTTTCAGCAAACATCCATCCCGAAAAAATCCGCTTTTTTGAATCGTCTTTTTTGATTTCATCGATTTCGACAAAGGCCGCTGTCTTGGGATCCTCAGTGATCGGCGCGGTGTTGCACACTTCAGCTTTGATTATGAGGTTGCTGAACTTAACATCTTCGCCCACTTTTTCTTCAAAGTTTTTGGTGATGCCCATGATCTTGTCAAGGCCGGCGAAAATTGCAACGGGGTTTTTTATATTCTCAGCAATAGCTACGTTTGCCGTAGCTCCAACCGCAAAACAGAACAAGAAAATCCGCTTCATTGTTTGGGGGCATCCGGCGTGGTTGGCTTGGTGTTCTTCGAAAACATGGCCTGACTTATCAATGACCAAATATCTACTGCCCCTTGGGTGTAACTAATCACACCGCCTTCGGTCAGTTTTTCGTCCGCACCTCCCGGTTCGAACGAAACAAATTTTGATCCCAACAGACCTTCGCTGGTAATTTTTGCGGATGTATCTTCAGCCAAAACAATGCCGGAGTTGATCACCATGTCAATGCGGGCTTGATATGATTTTGGGTTCAGGCTTTGGCCTGTCACCGTGCCAATCTTGATGCCTGCCACGCGCACATCGCTGCCCACCGCAACGCCGTCAATGTTATCAAACTCGGCACTCACATGATAACCGCCCCCGCTTGCTCCGCCTAAGCCTGCAGTTTTATAAGCATAGGAGAAAAAGCCAATCGCCAATCCAATAATGGCTGCGCCGACGAGTGTTTCAAATACGGATGATTTCATATGGGCCGACCTATTGTGGTTTCCAAGCTTGGTAGTCGGGTGCAGACCTCACTGGATTAGCACCTGTCGCGATTGATCCCGGCGGGTGATAGGCAGCTGCAGAACCTGTTAAGTTTTCTTGATGTGGCATCTCCCATTCACGGGCTTTATAGCTGTCCTTTGAGGGTGGCGAGGCAACGCGGTGGTGCATCCAACCATGCCAACCCGGAGGGATCTGACTGGCCTCAGAATAACCCGCATAGATCACCCAGCGGCGTTCTGGGATTGAATCAGGCAAGGCCGATTTTGCACGGTAATATTTATTGCCTAGATCATCTTGGCCAACACATTCGCCCTTGCGCCACGTGTAAAAACGAGTGGCCCAAGTTTCGCCATTCCACCATGTGAAGAATTGTTTTAATATTTTCATGACAACACCAGAGACTCTTATTTCCTGGCCGGAATATGGCGGAAGTGCTGTGATACGTCCAGCGCCAAAACGCCACCCAACGGTGCAACTACTTTGATTTCAACACCACCACAGGAACGCCGCCCGTCTGCTTCTCGCTCAAAACATCTAAAGTTGGATTTTGCTTCATCGCGGCGACAAAGGCACTTGCCTCTTCGGCGTCAACTTGCGAACCCATGGGCAAGGCAAACATGTCGAACTGTGAATGCAATGTTTCGTGTGTGAGGCTGATTAAATAAACCCGTTGTTCGGATGCGTCTTTGGCCAAAATGTTCGATTGGAATGCACGAAGGGTGATGCGTGCGGGTACTGTGTCCTTTGCAGGCAACACAGCGGTCAATTTGGCTTTCAAGCCATCATGTGTGGCTGGCCTTGGACTAAGCGAGTCTAGCGACGCATGTGGATCGAGGTAGGCAATGCTGTCACGCAATGTCCAAACAGGAATTGTTTTATACCCCTGAGATACGACTGCCGTGTTTAATGCCTCCAGCGAACCGATCCATTGCGCTACAAACACTTCTTTGGGCTTGCCTGCAATATCAATTCGGCGTTGAGGAAGTTTGGTGGAACCGATGCTGTTCCAATCTGCCAAGGCAAAGCTTTGGGTGTTCACTTGCGGTGCATAGAGTGCTTCGTTGGACGCATAATCAATGCTGATGTGCAGACCGCTGGCGAGCAGAAATGCCGTAAAAGTTGCACCAACCATTCCGATGGGTTTTATCTTGAGATTTGGCAAAGTGGCGAGGAACACACCAAAAAGGGTCGCTAAGATCATGGCGATCAGCACACCGCCTAAAACGTCCGACAGCCAATCCACGCCGAGGTAAATCCGTGTGAATGAAATTGCGATTACAATGAGCGAGGCCGTGGCCACAATGATGGCTTGCGTCCATCTCGCCATGCTGTGACTACACAATACAGCAAGCAACCCAAACACCAATCCAATCAGCAAAGCATGTTCGCTGGGGAAATGAAATGCTGAAGGATTTACCGGGTTTAGGGGTGCAGAAAAACTGATCGATGTGAGCAGCAATATAAGCCGTCCGATGATCAGTGTTACCAACGCTGCGATGGCAGCTCGCCACGCTTTTTGAAACGCCAGCCAACCAATGAGGGCAGCGGCTGTTATCCAAATCACAATCTCATCACCCATCATGGTGATCCGTTGCATCAATTCATCGCCGGGTGGAGAGCGCAGTTCGCTGAAAAGATTATTCAGCGTGAGATCAAGATTTCCGACGGCGTTCCGAATGACAAGTCCTGAGACAATATCGGCCAAGGCTATCAGCGCAACGATAAATCCGAGAATTAGCATGAGCAAGAGCACTGAGCTTGGATGTTCTGGAGAAATTGCATCACCAAAACGTTGCACGAGATGGTTTTGACTTTTCTCAGCCCGTCCCGCGATGCGGCCTTGAATGGCTTTGCGGTAGGGCGTTAAGCTTGCAGCGAGCAACCTGATGAGCCAGCCCGCCACTGCCAAGATTGCCAGCAAAACCAGAAGAACGACAAGCAAACGGCCACTTAATTCTCCAGCCAAGCTGAGCGCTTGACCGAGTAGCACGCCTGGAAACACATGGGCAAATCCCCAGACGATACCAGACGAAACATTGACTGCTAAGAAAAAACCTTGGCTCATGCCAAACATGCCGGCAATACCGGGAACCACAGCTTTAACACCGGGGACAAATCTTCCAAGCGCTATGCTCTTGCCGCCGTTCTTTTTGAAAAATTCTTCACCCTTGGCCATGAGATGCGGATAGCGATTGAGAGGCCAAAAAGTTTTGAGGCGGTCGCCATAAATCCGACCAGCCCAATAAGAAATTTGATCGCCTAAAATACAACCGATTATTGTTGCTGCCATGACTGGCCAGAAAGGCAATTTGCCAGCTCCTACCAGAGTGCCTGCGCCCACCAGAACTGCAGTGGAAGGCACGAAGAGCCCAATCACAAGCAGTGCTTCGCCAAAGGCAATAAGAAAAATGATGATCAATGCCCAATCGGGGTGGCCAGCAAAATAATCGAGATAAGGTTGGATTTGATCCATGAGACTCTTCTGTTTGTCGATCTGGTCTATTTAGGAAGTATTTTATGAATTAGAATATTACGCTACACGAATAGTTGTTAAGTCATGTATAAATCAACTGTTGATCACCAAAAATGGCGAAGGCATGACTTTTTACGGCGTAATAATATTGTTGACGGCTGGCTTTTTTGGCGGGCTGGCCAATTCACTGGCTGGTGGGGCATCGCTGTTTACATTTCCAGCCTTTCTGGCCGTGGGGCTTAATCCAATTGTGGCCAATGCTTCAAATGCGTTTGCTTTGTTGCCTGGAAATATTTTGGGAGCTTATGGCGACCGTGAAAAATTGCCAACACGCGATTATTGGTTTTTTGATGGACTGGTTGTCGCGCTGATCGGCGGTGTTATCGGGGCCGTTGCATTATTAGCAACTCCGGAAAAGCTGTTTTCGGTGATGGTTCCCGCATTGATTGGATTGGCAAGTTTGATTTTTGCATTTTCAAAGCCAATCCAGAAATTTTTGGCTTGGATGTTTGGCGAAGGAAATAGTCCGCGATTGCGTCGATTCTTATTTTTGCCCACGGCAACTTATGGCGGCTATTTTGGTGCTGGCATGGGCGTTATGTTTATGGCGGCAATTGGCGCGAGCAGTGTTTATGATTTGCGCACAGCCAATGCTTACAAGAATATTTTGGGATTTGTGACCAATTTTTCTGCGGCTGCGATTTTCATGTGGCAAGGCGTGATCAGCTGGCCTGAGACTTTTGTTATGTTGCCAGCTGTGGCTGTTGGTGGATTCGTGGGTGGGCGATTGATACAAGTATTGCCGACGGTTTATGTGCGCGGCGGCATTATCATAATCGGTATTTTGATGACTATAATTTACGCCTATCGCTATTGGGCATAGGCCACGGCGATTTCGGCGGCTAATTTGGCGTTGCTTTTAACGAGTGCGATATTTGCTTTTAGTGAGCGGCCTTGGGTAATTTCAGCGAGCCTTGCCAACAAAAATGGCGTTACGTTTTTGCCTGTTATATTTTTTTCATTGGATTCTTTGATCGCGGCCTCGATTGTTGGGGCAATTTCTGCTGACGGAATTTCGGCTTCGTGCGGGATAGGATTTGCGACCACGATGCCACCATTCAAATCCATGGCCCATTTGGCTTTCATCATAGCGGCGATTTCGTTCGGGGTGTCGCAACGCATGGGCACTTTGTGGCCGCTGCTGCGCGAATAGAAAGCGGGGAAATCATCCGTGCCATAACCAACGACGGGAACGCCTAAAGTTTCGAGGGTTTCCAAAGTCAGCGCTAAATCGAGTATGGCTTTGGCGCCTGCTGTGACGACGGCGACATTGGATTTCGAAAATTCGATGAGGTCGGCGGATACATCGAAATTCTTTTCGGCTCCCCGATGTGCGCCGCCGATGCCGCCTGTAGCGAAGGTGTGAATTCCGGCCATGGCGGCGAGGCGCATTGTAGAGGCGACGGTGGTTGCACCAGTGATTTTGCGGGCGACGACGAAGGGCAGATCGCGGGTTGAGACTTTGATGATGGAGGGGCCGGTTTTCGCGAAGTGTTCTAATTCAGCTGCTGACAGGCCTGCGCGAAGTTGGCCATCAATCACTGCGATTGTTGCAGGGATTGCGCCATTGTCGCGGATGATTTGTTCAACTTCCTTAGCCATGTCCAAGTTTTGCGGGAATGGCATTCCATGGGCGATAATTGTGGATTCTAGTGCAACTACGGGCTTGTTTTGGGCGATTGCAGATTTGAGTTCGTCTGTGAGTTTGATCATTTCAGTCTAACGTTGATGAAGGGCTGGCGATTACTTTGGCTGCTATTTCTTGCCCTATGATTGCTGCTTTGGCGAGAGGGAGATTTTTGAGGATACCTGAAATCAAGCCTGCCGTTGCGGCATCGCCTGCACCCGTGACATCTACAATGGTGTTGGCTTGGCCGGGGATATGGGCGATTTCTTTTCCGTCAGAAACATAGGCGCCCTGCTCTCCGGCGTGGATAACGATGTTTTGGAGGCCTAGTTTGTGGAGGGCTTTTGCAGAGGCTGGAATATCACGGGTTCCCGTTAGGGCTTCGATTTGATCGAGGTTTGGGGTGGCCAGAAAGATTTGGTGATTTTTCAAAAGTGACAATAATTTCTTCGATTTGGAAACGGATACAGGCTCAATAATCAAGCGCTCCGATGCTTGATTTGCAATTTCATCCAATGTTTCTTCAGATAAATTACAATCTCCTATGATATATTTATTTTCCTTGACTAATTGTTTTTGACCGGCTATATATTCCTTTGATAGAAACGAAAGGAGTTCCATGTCTGATACTGCTGTTATCAATTCTCCCTGCGCATTGAGCACCGCGATGTATGATCCGGTTGCTTGGTTGGTTCGCATGATATGGTTAGTGTTGACACCTGCTTTGCTGGTTTCACGCATCAGCATTTCGCCAAAGGCGTCATTGCCGATTACGCTGAGCAACGTCGTATCGACATTCAGCCGCGCCAGATTATGGGCGATGTTTCG
>JAYTUV010000080.1:0-23283 GCA_043744395.1 Aestuariivirga sp. | reverse complement strand
ACCCGAAGCGGGACCCCAGCCTTCGCTGGGGTGACGGACTAAGGGTTTTATCAATAGGACACCGCACATGCTTGAACTTCAAAATAAAAACCTTCGTGCAGTTTTTCACAAAAATGGAGCACGTCTTATTTCACTTTTTATCGATGGTGTGGACGTGGTGTTTGGCAATCCGCCTGATATGGAAATTGCAACTGCTGAAGCTTCGGCTGGTGCTTTGGTCGGTCGCTTCGCTGGCCGCATTACGAAGGCTCAATATGAACTGGATGGACAACTTGTAAAGCTCATTCCCAATCGTGGTGATTTTCAACTGCATGGCGGCCCACATAATTTTGGCAATCAAGATTGGGATTCGTCTGTTGAAGGAAATACAATAACCTTCAAGTTCCATTCGCCGGATGGCGATCAAGGCTTTCCGGGCGCAGTAGATGCGGAAGCGGTTTATACACTTGAAGACGACCGCCTGAAACTTGCTATCACCGCGACTACAACAAAGCCTACGGCAATCAATCTGACCAATCATGCCTATTGGAACATGGTGGGACAAGGCGCTGGGCAAGATTCAATTTTTGCTCAAGAATTGCAAATCAATGCGGCGCATTATTTGCCACTGAGTGATGTGTTGTTGCCATCAGGGGAAATTCGTAAAGTGGCAGATTCTCGCTTTGATTTTCGCGTCCTTCGCAAGATCAATGAAGCCTATGATAATTGTTATTGCTTGGACGGCAAGCGCGGTGAAATGAAACACGGGCTCATCTTGCGTGACCCTGTGTCAGGCCGCAAACTTGATGTTTGGACAACGGAAGCTGCTATTCAAATGTACACTGCTATCCATTGGGACGGTACGATGCGTTCAAATCATGGAAAGATGTTGCAACATCAAGCGCTGGCTATTGAACCTCAAAATTATCCCGATGCGCCGAACCACAAAGACTTTCCGTCTTGTATTTTGAGGCCAAGTGAGACTTATCGCAATGACATGGAATGGCGGTTTTCATAAAAAATTATAGGGATCAACATCGATATTGAGCGATAGCGAGCTTTTGGTTTTGACGTCGCGAAGCCATTCGCGCAGGAAACCTTGAATGTTCACATCGCGCTTGGCTTTCACTAATAAGCGCCATCTGGTGCGGCCGCGCACCATGGCGATGGGGGCCGGGGCGGGGCCCAGAACAGTGATGCCTTCGGCCAGAGGTGCGTTGTTGGCGACGGCTCGTGCGAAGCGTTCGGTTTCGACGGCATCCATTCCAGAAATCACCAAGGCGGCCAATCTTCCATGCGGGGGTAGGCCAGCGTTTTCGCGGATAACTTTTTCGGTGTTGAGGTAAGCATCGCGGTCGCCCTTTAGTAACGCCTGCATCAATGGGTGTTGCGGCACATAAGTTTGTACCATGGCCTTGCCCGGTTTTGCACCTCGGCCTGCGCGACCAGCCACTTGCGCCAACAAGGCCCAAGTGCGCTCGCCTGCTCTGGGGTCTGATGATTCCAATGCAAGATCGGCATCAACTACACCCACCAAAGTGAGGTGAGGGAAGTGGTGGCCTTTGGCCACGAGCTGGGTTCCAATCACGAGGTTGACGGTTCCGTCTTCAACTTCGCGCAAGGTGTCACGCAAGGTTTGCCCACGTGAAAGGTCGCTTGATAAAATTGCAATGCGAGCACCTGCAAAGCGTTTTACGGCTTCTTCTGCCAAGCGTTCGATACCGGGTCCAACGGGCACCATGTCGCCCTCGGTTTGGCATTCGGGGCAGGCTTTGGGTACTGGCTCTTTATGGCCGCAGTGATGGCACATCAGAATTTTTTTGAAACGGTGCTCCACCATGGCGGCTGCGCAATCTGGGCAATGCAGGCGGTGGCCACAGGTGCGGCACAGGGTGAGGGGCGCAAAGCCACGGCGGTTTAGAAACAATAATGCTTGATCGCCATCAGCAAGCGTTTTTGTGACCGCATCAGCCAGCGGCGTTGATAGCCAAGTGCCTGCATCCAATTTTTCACGTGTCATATCAATGCGCGTGGTTTCGGGAAGCTCCGGCCTGCCGTGGCGGTCTTTCAGTTTGACGATGCCGTAACGTTCGCGGTCAACATTCACGAGGGACTCTAATGATGGTGTGGCGGAGGATAACACCACGGGAAATTTTCCGACTGAACCGTAAAGCACGGCCATGTCTCTTGCGTGGTAGGGCACGCCTTCGTCTTGCTTATAGGCATTTTCATGTTCTTCATCGACCACGATGAGGCCGAGTTTGGCCCATGGCAGAAACAATGCAGAGCGTGCGCCAACCACAATGCAGGCTATACCTTCCGCAACACCGCGCCACACCCGCTCACGTTCGCGCGGGCGCATGTCAGAATGCCAGCCTGCGGGTTCGCAGCCGAGGCGGTTTTCAACGCGGGCCAAAAACTGCGCGGTTAAGGCGATTTCGGGAAGTAGAAGAAGAACTTGTTTTCCAGCTGCCAAGCTGGCGGCCATTGCTTCAAAATAGACTTCGGTTTTGCCGGAACCGGTTACACCATCAAGCAGCATGACTTTATGCGTGCGGGTGGCCACCATTTGGCGCAAGGCGGCGGCTGCTGTGGTTTGATCTTTGTTGAGGTGAAGCCCGCCAGCGTTGAGATCAGGCTCGGCAAAGGCGCGGTGGGCAGGCAAGGCCACCTCTTCAAGTGCGCCTGTTTTGGCCAAGGCTTTTACAACGCTCACCCCCACACCAGCTGCTTGCGCCAGTTCAGAGGCCCGCATAGCAAAGCCTTGGGCTGCCACCTCCAAAACGCGGGCACGTTGCGCCGTGAGCTTGGCAGGTTTTTCCCGCCCAGCACGATAAGCGATGTTTTGTTTGGCCTCTTCAAAAACCGAAGGCACGCGCAACACCATGCGGAGCACATTGCCTGTGGGTTCAAGATAATAGGCCGCGAGCCAGTCAACGAATTTACGGTGGATATCTGACATGGACGGCATATCGAAGCGGCGCGACACTTCGCGGAGCTTCATGTTCGTGGCCACCAAAGGCCGCACGTCCCAAACCACGCCAATGACTGCCCGCGGGCCCAAAGGCACTTCAACATAGTCACCAGCTGTCAGCACCATGCCTTCGGGCACTTTGTAAGAATAGGCTTGAGGCAGGGCCAGCGGAAGTAACACATCAGCTATAGCGGAATCGGTGGACATACTACAGGATTAGACTTTGAACTGCTCGGCTTCCAGCCTTATATGGGTGGGCTATGCTTGACCGTCCAGCCATACCCAAGACAATTGCCGCTGAGACGCTTTATCTCGAGCCTGCAAATGTGGCTGCACGGCTGCAGGGTCAGAAAAACTGGACGCTTTTGGAAAGCGTTATGCGGCATGAGCATTTGGGGCGCTATTCATTTTTGGCCTGCAATCCATCCCAGAGTTTGCGGGTGGAAAAGGGTGTGGCTTGTTTGGACGGGGTTCATCAGAGTTTGCCCGCCTTGGAGATTTTGCGAAAAAATTTAGATACGAATAGACAAGAACTGATCTCTGGTCTGCCGCCGTTTCAAGGGGGTTGGGCGGGTTATATTTCTTATGAGTTTGGAAAGAGTTTAGAAGCGCATTCTAAAATCCCAGATTTTGAAAACTTGTGTCCTGATCTGATTTTGCATCGCTATGACACTGTGTTGGGCTTTGATCATTTGCAGCAGCGTGCTTGGATATCTGGGCAAGATGAAGCCGATATTGCGCATTTTGAAAAATTAATGAAGCGCAAGTCAGCCGCGCTTGGGGCTTCAGCTATTGAAGGCTGGCAATCTAATTTTTCGCGCGCCGAATATGAAAATGCGGTGGCTCAAATTGTTGAATATATTTTAACAGGTGATATTTTTCAGGCCAATCTTACACAGTGTTTTTCAGCGAAAATTCCAAAAGAATTCGATGCTTTCTCATTGTTCAGAAAACTGCGCGATAAAAATCCATCCACCTTCGCGGCGTATCTTGACTATGGCGATGTGAAGATCGCATCAAGTTCTCCGGAGCGATTGATCAAAAGCGATGGAGCTATGGTTGAGGCGAGGCCGATTAAGGGCACGCGAAAGCGCGATGCTGATCCATCACGCGATGCAGAACTTATTGTGGAATTACAAGCCAGTCGCAAAGACCGTGCTGAAAATGTGATGATCGTTGATCTGTTGCGGAATGACATTTCACGGATTGCAAAACCTGGTTCGGTGAAAGTTCCTGTGCTGTGTGGGCTCGAATCCTATGCGAATGTGCATCATTTGGTTTCAGTAGTTGAAGGGCAATTACGCGCAGGCTTAACTCAAATTGATTTGTTGAAGGCGGTGTTCCCTGGCGGGTCGATCACAGGTGCGCCTAAAATTCGCGCGATGGAAATTATTGCGGAACTTGAAGGCCAAGCGCGTGGTGTTTATTGCGGGTCAATTGGTTATCTGGGTTTTAATGGCGCTTGTGATTTTAACATCGCTATCCGAACAGCTTTGTTTGCAAGTGGCAAAGCCTATGTTCAAGGCGGTGGCGGAATTACGGCGCGGTCGCAACCCGCTGCCGAATACGAAGAGAGCTTGACCAAGATTGCCCGTATCATGGAGGCCTTTGCACCATGATTTTAATTGTCGATAACTATGATAGTTTTGTTTTTAATGTCGCGCGATATTTTGAAGAATTAGGTACGCCAACAAAGGTGGTACGCAATGATGAAGTGCGCGGCCAAGATTTGAAAGCGAAGGCCATTGTGATTTCGCCCGGCCCCTGCGCGCCGCTTCAAGCGGGGGCATCGATGGACATCATGCGTGAATATTCCGGTAAGTTACCGATCCTTGGTATTTGCCTTGGCCACCAAGTGATGGGGGAAGTATTTGGTGGTGTTGTGATGCGGGCAAAGAAGCCAATGCACGGCGACAGTTCTGAGATTGAGCACGATGGAACAGGCGTTTTCAAAAATCTGCCGCAGAAATTTGCAGCAGGGCGCTATCACTCTTTGATCGTTGATGATGTTGAGGATACTGTGCTTGATGTGACGGCGCGTAGTGATGACGGAGAAATTATGGGATTGAAACATAGGCACCACCCCACATTTGGGGTTCAGTTTCATCCGGAGTCAATTTTAACTGAGCATGGCTATGACATGTTACGGAATTTTTTGGGGCATGTGGCATGAGTGTTGTTTGGTTTAATGGCGAGTTTGTTTCCGACACAGTGCCGCTTAATCCTGCCGACCGTGGTCTCATGTTGGGAGACGGGTTGTTTGAGACCATTGCCGTTGCGGGCGGCAATCCGATTTGGTTGAATGAACACTTGGCCCGCATGGCCGCGTCTGCGCTTGAATTGGGAATTTCTTTTGATGAAGCAATGGCGCTGGTTTCCATTGGAAAAGTTTTAAAGCGCAGTGGGTCGGCCAATGAAGTTTTGCGCGTCACGTTAACACGCGGTGTAACGCAACGTGGGTTGGCCGCCGATGCGACCTCAAGCAGTTTGTTAATTTCGCTTTTGCCGCTTGATATATCAAGGCTGCCTCAGTCAGTGACGCTTGCCACATCTAAAATCAGGCGCAATGAATGGGCTCCGTCTTCGCAGCATAAAACGCTTTCTTATATTGATAATGTGGCCGCCGCGCGCGAGGTGTTTGGCAAGGCTGATGATGCTTTGATGTTAAACACATCAGGCAATGTGGCGTGTTCAACTGTGGGCAATGTGTTTTTGTTGCGCGGTGATGAATTGATTACGCCGCAGGATGACCAGGGTATTCTCGCTGGGGTCACGAGGCAAAAATTAGATGGTCTTGCCGTTCGAAAAGCAATTGTAACCCCCGATGAACTTTACCTAGCAGACGCAGTTTTTTTGACCAATAGTTTGAGACTTGTAACGCCTGTTACAAAGTTGGATGATAGAGAGCTTGGTACACAATCTGTGCAACATATAAAAGATTATTTGAAAGGTCTCGTCCCATGAAATTTTTTGCTGATACGGCTGATGTTGCGGAGTTGCGCGAACTTAAGGATTTAGGTTTGCTTGATGGCGTAACCACCAATCCATCGCTGATTGCCAAATCTGGGCGGAAATTTACCGAGGTGATTGCCGAGATTTGTTCTTTCGTTGAAGGGCCGGTGAGTGCGGAAGTGGCGGCCCTTGATTTTGATGGCATGATGAAAGAGGCCAATGTGCTGCGCAAAATTGCCAAAAACGTGACGGTAAAAGTGCCACTTACATTGGAGGGCCTGAAAGCCTGCCGTGTGCTTTCTGGCGAAGGTACGATGGTGAATGTGACTTTGTGTTTCAGCCCCAACCAAGCTTTGCTTGCAGCCAAAGCCGGAGCCACTTTCATCTCACCCTTTGTGGGCCGCTTGGATGATATTCACCAAGACGGCATGGATCTGATTGCTGAAATTCGCCAGATCTATGACAATTATGATTATGACACGAATATTCTGGTGGCATCGGTTCGCACGGCTAATCACATCAAGGAAGCGGCATTGATCGGAGCTGATTATGCTACGGCACCTGCTGCCGTACTCAAAAGCCTGGTCAAGCATCCACTGACAGACAAGGGCATTGAGCAGTTCTTGGCAGATTGGAAGAAGACGGGGCAGACGATCGCGTGATAGAGGTTTTTACTACCAGATCCGTCATTCCTGCGAAGGCAAGAATCTCGCTTTTGTCGCAGCTGGATTAAAGAAAGCTGGGCCCCAGCCCTCGCTGGGGTGACCGTAGAGAGGGGTGTTTTTAGGGGTTTGACCAATCAACATAACATCAACCTTTAAGTTCTATCCTTCCCGCATGAGTGAAGTCTTGCAATTTGGTTTGAGTGGCGATGCGGCGGCGGTTGCCATTCGTTGGCTAACATCGTTGAAGTCTGAACGGCGCATGGCAGCGAAAACGCTTGAGGCCTATGCGCAAGACCTTTGTCAATTTGGAGGGTTTCTGGCCGAGCATTTGGGCCAGGTTGCAGGGGTGCGCGCGTTAGAGAATTTGGCTGCTTCTGATTTCCGGTCTTTCATGGCAATGCGGCGCAGTGCTGGCATTCAGAGCCGTTCTCTGGCGCGGCAAATGTCGGCGATCCGTTCGTTTTTTCGCTATGCTGAGCGTAATGAAATTTTCAAATGTGCTGCACTTGCCGCTGTGCGTGCGCCAAAGATAGCTCATTCGATTCCAAGACCCTTGCCTGAAATATCTGCGCGACGTGTGGCGGCGGCTGATGTGTTTGAAAGTGATGAGCCTTGGGTAAAAGCGCGGGATGCTGCCGTTTTGACATTGCTTTATGGATGTGGTCTTCGCATTTCAGAGGCGTTGGCGCTCACCCCAAAACAGGTTCAATCCAATCCATTGGTGATTATCGGCAAGGGTGGCAAGACCCGCATGGTGCCAATGGTGAAGGCAGCAGAAGCTGCGATTGCTGAATATATCAAGTTTTGCCCTTTGGCTCTCTCGCCCAATGAAGTGTTGTTTCGCGGTGTGAAGGGAGGGGCCTTATCGCCTCGCATTATCCAGTTGGTCATGGAGCGCATGCGCGGCGCTTTGAATTTGCCTGATACGGCAACACCTCATGCGCTGCGCCATTCATTCGCATCGCATCTTCTCGGTAACGGTGCTGACCTGCGCGTTATTCAGGATTTGCTGGGCCACGCTAGCTTGTCGAGCACACAGATTTATACTGAAGTGAACAAGACGCATTTGCTGGAACAATATCGCAAGGCCTTTGCGCGCAGTTGAGATCGATCTAGATCTGGTCTAGGTTTGAGCAATGCCATTAATTCAAATTGTTACGCCAAACGAAACTCTCCCCAAGCAAGCCGATGCAGTCATCATTGGCGCTGGGATCATTGGTATTTGTACCGCCCTTGAGCTGTCTGAGCGAGGCCTGAATGTTGTCGTCGTTGAGAAAGGCGAAGTGGCGGCCGAGCAATCCAGCCGCAATTGGGGTTGGTGTCGGCAGACGGGGCGCGACCCACGGGAGATTCCGCTTGTGTTGGAGTCTTTGAAAATATGGCACGGCATGAATGAACGTGTGGGGGCCGAAACGGGTTTCAGAGAATGCGGCATTGCCTATCTTGCCAGCGATGATTTAGAATTTTCCAAATATGAAGATTGGCACCGCAATCACGCTGTGCAGTACGGCTTGCAGACACGAACCATCGGTTCTGATGACGTTGCTAAACTTCTTCCTGGTTCAACGTTGAAATGGCGTGGTGCCATGTACACGCCCAATGATTGTCGTGCTGAACCCTTTATCGCCGTGCCTGCAATGGCGCGCGCGTTACAGACTAAAGGCGGGCAGATTTTTACCAATTGCGCGGCGCGTGGACTTGAGACTTCCGCTGGTGCGGTGAGCGCTGTTGTGACCGAACGCGGCGTAATTGCGACTAAACGGGTTGTTCTTGCAGGTGGCTATTGGTCCCGCCGTTTCCTCCACAATATGGGAATCAGATTTCCGCAACTTGGCGTTTTAGGTTCAGTGATGCGCTCCTCACCTGTTGATGCCGGTTTCACGACATCTTTCTCTGGAAATAAATTTGCGCTGCGCAAAAGATTAGATGGTGGGTTTACCATTACGCATAATCATTATTCGGTGGCTGATATTACACCCGATAGCTTTCGTTTCCTCGTCGATTTTTTGCCCGTGTTTAAATTGGATTATAAGGGATTGAAGCTGCGTTTTGGCCAGCGCTTTATTGATGAGGCAAAGCTGAAACGCCGCTGGGCGATGGATGAGGTTTCGCCATTTGAGCAGGTGCGCATTCTTGATCCGAAGCCAGCGCAATGGATTTTGGATGATGCAAAGCAAGCTTTGGAAAAAGTATTTCCGGCTTTTCAAGGCATTCAAATTGAAGAGAGTTGGGGTGGGATCATTGATGCAACGCCTGATGCTGTTCCGGTGATTGATGCGATGAGCAAACTGCCAGGATTATTTTTAGCCTCGGGGTTCTCTGGCCATGGTTTTGGCATTGGGCCGGGGGCCGCAAAATTAATGGCGCAGATCATAACCGGCGAAAAGCCATGTGTTGATCCAACGCCATTTAAGTTTAGCAGGTTTGAGGATGGAAGCAGGCCTGGGCCTACCACCGGTCTATAGAATTAGGCGGCTCTTAAGTTGCAATGTTCCATTGCGCGCGTCACGGTGTCGATCAGTTCTTGTGGTTGCACCGGTTTGCGCATGAATTCAAAAACCTTGAGGTTGGCAGCGCGGAGTTGCGTGGAGCGTTCAACATCGGCAGTCACCATCACGAATTCAGATTTTGATCCCATGATTTGCAGCGTCTCCACAACGTCCAAACCGTTTTTCAAACTGCCCAAACGGAAGTCGAACAGGCCCAAAGCGAATGTTTGATCTACTGCAAATTCCACAGCACTTTCTGGATCAGCAAAACCCTTAACTTTGTAACCACAGTCAGCCAAAAGTTCGGCCACACTCGTCAGCAAATCCACGTCATCATCAAGGATGAGAATATCGATGTCTTTTTTTTGTTCTGTCATTTTGTTCATTTCCCTATGTGTGGACTATGGCAGAGACAGCTTGAAACGCGCTTAAGCGAATGGATCAAATTTTATGTGAATTGCTTGTTCAACTGTGAATTGCGCGGCCTGCGACCGCCATGGCAGCTTCTTTTACGGCTTCGGAAAGTGTAGGATGGGCATGGCAAGTGCGGGCCAGATCTTCGGCAGATCCATCAAACTCCATTAAAACTACCACTTCATGGATCAGTTCGCCTGCCTGCGCGCCAATGATGTGGCACCCTAGAACTTTGTCAGTTTTGGCATCAGCCAAAATTTTAACAAATCCGTCGGTTGTCTGGTTGGCCTTGGCGCGGCCATTGGCAAGAAACAGGAATTTGCCCGCTTTATAGTTAACGCCAGCTGACTTTAGTTCTTCCTCAGTCTTACCAACTGATGCCAGTTCGGGCGATGTATAAACCACGCTAGGGATGACATCATAGTTCACATGCCCTGCTTGGCCTGCCAGAAGTTCGGCCAAAGCCACGCCTTCGTCTTCTGCCTTATGGGCCAGCATGGGGCCTTTGATGACATCGCCGATGGCATAAACATTGGCCAGTGATGTGTTGTAATGATCGCCCACTTCAATGCGGCCACGCGCATCGCGCTTGATGCCCGCTTCTTCGCAGCCCAGTCCATCAGTGTAAGCATTGCGGCCAATGGCCACGAGCAATACATCAGCTGTCATGGTTTCAGGTGCGCCGCCTGCGGCAGGCTCCACCGTGAAACTTACATCTTTAGTTGATGCTTTGGCCGAGGTGACTTTAGATGACAGCTTGAATGTGAAGCCTTGCTTCATCAACAAGCGTTGGAAAGCTTTGGCTGCATCTTCGTCCATGCCCGGCAGAATGCGGTCGAGAAATTCAATCACGGTTACTTTTGAGCCAAGCCGCGCATAGACTGAGCCAAGTTCCAAACCGATAACGCCTGCGCCGATGATGGCAAGATTTTTTGGAATTTCTTTGAGTTCGAGCGCACCAGTTGAAGACACGATGCGCTGTTCATCGACGTCAACGCCTTTAAGTTTGGCGACATCAGAGCCTGTGGCAATGATGATGTTTTTGGTGTCGATGGCTTGATCACCCACTTGCACTTTGCCAGTGCCTAAGATTTTTCCAAGCCCGCGGATCACATCAACTTTGTTTTTCTTCAACAGAAAATCAATACCCTTGGTGTTTCCATCAATGGCCTCCTGTTTGAAGGCCATCATCTTTGGGAAATCAATTTTGGTTTCCGCTATGATACCCATCTTGGCGAATGAATGCTGGCTTTCAGCATAAAGCTCCGAAGCGTGCAGCAAGGCTTTGGACGGGATACAGCCCACATTCAAACAAGTGCCGCCATGAGTTGCTCGCTTTTCAACCACAGCCACTTTCATGCCCAACTGCGCCGCGCGGATTGCGCAAACATAGCCGCCGGGGCCCGTGCCGATGATGGTGATGTCATATAAATTCGCCATTGTGTCTCAGTTCTCACTTTGAATTGTCAGCAAGGAAATCTTCAATTAGTGACCAGCTGTTCTCGTGGGTGGAAAATTGGCCTAAATCCTTTGGCTTCATATTAAGTTTATGGCCCCTGATAGTGTCCTCTGTTGCCAAATTCTGGACATCTCGCGTTGGAACCACGTAAAATGCTGGTTTGCCTTCGGGTATTTCACTTTGGGGGTCTTTACGATTTAACCGGACGAGAACAACAAAGTCGCTATCAAAGTTTTTGAAATGAAACTGATTTGCCTTGATCGACCTACGACTCTTTATCTGAATTCGCGCCGTTTTTCCTGTTTTAGCTGACCTACAAACCAGATCATGACCCTGCTGCCTATCATAAGTTTTATAAGTTTCTATTTCTCGAATAAGTAGCTCCCCGAGTACCAGAAACTCGGCTCCGGCAGATTCTAAGACGGTCATTTTTAGAGCCATGATTACAAATCCAACAATGCGCGATGTGGATCTTCCAATGTTTCCTTCACCCGCACCAAGAATGTGACTGCCTCTTTGCCGTCAACAATGCGGTGGTCATAGGAGAGCGCCAAATACATCATCGGGCGGATCACCACTTGGCCGTTCATGGCAATCGGACGCTCTTGAATTTTGTGCATGCCAAGGATGCCAGACTGTGGTGCATTCAAAATCGGTGTGGACATAAGCGAGCCGTAGATACCGCCGTTGGAAATCGTGAACGTGCCGCCTTGCATATCAGCGATTTGCAATTGGCCGTCACGGGCTTTTTTGCCGTAGGCGGAGATAGTTTTTTCGATGCCGGAGAACGACAGCATATCAGCGTCGCGCAGCACCGGAACCACGAGGCCCTTGTCTGTGCCCACGGCCACGCCGACGTGATAGTAGTTCTTGTAAACAATATCTTCGCCATCAATTTCAGCATTCACGGCGGGCACATCTTTCAGCGCTTGGGTGCAGGCTTTCACGAAGAAGCTCATGAAGCCCAATTTCACGCCGTGCTTTTTCTCAAACACATCTTTGAACTGATTGCGCATGGCCATCACTTCGGTCATGTCGACCTCGTTAAACGTAGTGAGCATGGCGGCGGTGTTTTGGGCGTCCTTCAAACGGCGCGCAATGGTTTGGCGAAGCCTTGACATCTTCACGCGTTCTTCGCCGCCAGATGAGACGGGTGCTACGGGCATAGCAACAGGTGCAGGCGCAGGTGCTGCTGGTTTTTCCAAAGTGGCAATCACGTCAACCTTGGTGATGCGTCCGTCTTTACCTGTACCCGCAATATCAGCAGGGTTTAGATTATTCTCGACCACCGCTTTGCGCACAGCGGGCGACAGTGTTGTTTCAGCGGCTTTGGCGGGGGCAGTTGCGGGTGCTGCAACTGGGGCTGGCTTTGCAGCCGGAGCTGGGCTTGCGCCTGTTGCACCCTCTAATATCGAACCGAGCAATGTACCCACATTCACCGTGGTGCCAGCAAGCACATTGATCTTTTCCAGCTTGCCGGAGGCGGGTGCTGGAACCTCAACTGTCACCTTATCGGTTTCAAGTTCCACCAGCGGCTCATCCGCCTTAATAGTGTCGCCTTCATTCTTGAACCACTTAGCAATTGTTGCTTCAGTAACGCTTTCGCCCAAAGCAGGCACGCGGATTTCTTTGCTCATTTTATTGTGTCCTTATGCCAACGCTTCGTCGAGGAAGGCTTTGAGTTCTTTAAGATGGCGGCTCATGAGGCCAGTGGCGGTGGATGCTGATGCAGGCCTGCCCACGTAACGCGGGCGCGGATTTTTAACCTTGATGAAATCAAGAACACGCTCAAGATTGGCTTGCGCAAAACTCCATGCGCCCATGTTTAATGGCTCTTCCTGGCACCACACAAATTCGGCTTTGGGAAAGCGTGCCAATTCTTGGGCCAACACTTTGTGAGGCCAGGGGTAAAGTTGTTCCACGCGCAGAAGATAAATATCGTTCTTGCCTGATTGTGCGCGTGCTTCATAAAGATCAAAATAAACTTTGCCCGAGCACAGGACAACACGGCGAATTTTATCATCCTTCACGAGTTTGATTTTTTCACTTTTGAGGAACTCCGCATCATCCCAGAGAATGCGGTGGAAAGAGGTTTGGTCACCCATTTCTTCCAATGTCGAAACCGCCCTCTTATGACGCAGTAAAGATTTTGGGGTCATCAAAATCAGTGGCTTTCTGATGTCGCGTTTCAATTGACGGCGCAGAATGTGAAAATAATTGGCGGGTGTGGTGCAATTGGCCACTTGCATATTATCTTCGGCGCAGAGCTGCAAAAAGCGCTCGAGCTTGGCTGATGAATGTTCCGGCCCTTGTCCTTCATAGCCATGTGGCAGCAAGCATACGAGACCGGACATGCGCAACCATTTGCGCTCGCCTGATGAAATGAATTGATCGAAAACCACCTGCGCACCATTGGCAAAATCACCAAACTGGGCTTCCCACAATGTCAGTGCATTTGGTTCGGCTAATGAATAACCATATTCAAAACCAAGCACGGCTTCTTCCGACAACATCGAATTGATCACTTCGATTTTTGTGGTTTGATCTTTTTTCAAATGATTGAGTGGTGTGTAGCGCTTTTCAGTTTCTTGATCGACCAGCACGGCATGACGCTGAGAAAATGTGCCGCGTTGCACGTCTTGGCCTGACAAGCGAATTTTAAAACCTTCATTCAACAGAGAACCGAAAGCCAAGCTTTCAGCCGAGGCCCAATCTATGCCTGTTCCATCCTCAATCATTTTGCGGCGCGTATCCAAAACGCGCTGCATGGTTTTATGGGCCTTGAAGGTCTTCGGAATTTTGGTGAGCTTGAGGCCCATCTCGCGCAGGCTATCAACTGGAATTCCGGTAAGGCCACGACGCGCATCATCAAGGTCTGCGGCCACTTTAAGGCCAGCCCAACGGCCATCCAACCAGTCAGCTTTGTTAGCCTTATAACCCGTGGCCACTGTCATTGCGTCATCAAGGCGCGTGCGGTAAGCAGCCTTCATAGTTTCAAATTCTTCTGCTGTGATGGTGCGATTAGCAATCAAACGCTTGCCATAAATATTGACCACAGTTTCATGAACAGCAATTTTTTTATACATCAGCGGCTGCGTGAAACTTGGCTCGTCGGTTTCATTGTGACCAAAGCGCCTGTAACAGAACATATCGATCACGACAGGCTTTTTGAATTTCTGACGGAACTCAGTGGCCACTTTGGCGGCAAACACCACAGCTTCAGGATCATCTCCATTGGCATGAAAAATCGGCGCTTCGATCATCTTGGCGATGTCAGATGGATAGGGCGATGAGCGCGACCAGATGGGGCTGGTGGTGAAGCCGATTTGATTGTTAACAATGAAGTGAATCGAGCCGCCCGAGCGATGTCCCTTAAGGCCAGACAAACCAAAACACTCGGCAATCACACCTTGGCCTGCGAACGCTGCATCACCGTGGATCAGCAAAGGTAAAACGGTGATGCGTTCTTTGTCGCCTTTTTGATCTTGTTTGGCGCGCGCTTTACCGAGCACCACGGGATCAACAATTTCGAGATGAGATGGATTGGCAGTGAGTGACAGATGCACGGTGTTGCCATCAAACACACGGTCGGATGATGAACCCAAGTGATATTTCACGTCGCCTGAGCCTTCCACATCATCAGGTGTGGAGGAGCCACCTTGGAATTCATGGAAGATGGCCGAGAATGGTTTTTGCATCACATTGGCTAAAACATTCAGACGACCGCGATGTGCCATGCCTAATACAATGTCGCTAATTCCCAGCTGTCCGCCGCGCTTCATGATTTGCTCCAAAGCGGGGATCATGCTTTCGCCGCCATCTAAACCAAAGCGCTTGGTGCCGACATATTTTACATTGAGGAAATTCTCAAAACCTTCTCCTTCAATGAGTTTATTGAGAATGGCCTTCTTGCCTTCGGGTGAGAAGGTGATTTCCTTGTCTGGCCCCTCAATGCGTTCCTGCAGCCAAGCCTTTTGCTCAGGATCGGTAATGTGCATGAACTCAACGCCGAGTGTTCCACAATAAGTGCGGCGCAGAATGTCGATGATCTGGCGGATCGTTCCCTTTTCAATCCCGAGAACATTATCGAGGAAAATCGGACGGTCGAGATCAGCTTCCATAAAACCATAAGAGGCCGGATCAAGTTCGGGTTGCGCCTTAGGTTCTTTTTGACGCAGAGGATCAAGGTTTGCCGCCAAGTGACCGCGCATGCGGTAGGCACGGATCATCATCAATGCGCGCACTGAATCCATAGTAGCTTTTCTGATTTCTTCGGGCGACACGGTGGGAGCGGCAGGAACAGCAGCCAAGGGTGCAGCCGCCTTGACGCGGGCATCAATTTTGGGCGCTAAAGTTTTTTCATAAGCCGCCCAGTTGCCATCAAGTGCTGCGGTTAATTCGTCGGATGGTTTGGGTGGCCAATCTGGCCTTGCCCAAGAGGGGCCAGATACAATCTGCTCATTTTCGTCGAGGCTTTGAAAATAAACCCGCCAATTCGGGTCAACCGATGCGGGATTGATCAGATATTGTTGGAATAAATCTTCAACAAATTTAGCGTTGCCGCCATAAAGAAAAGACGACTGTTCAAATGCAGCCGTAACGTCTGTCTTGTTCATACCGTTCCGTCCTCTGGTTACAACCGCTTCAGCACAACCGCCTCATCCGGGTGGGCGCAATCGCCCCGTTACCTTAGTCTGTTAGTAGGATGTATTTATGTCTAAATTACTATCGTTTCAATGCCTTCAACAATGTTTCACCTAAAAGTGCGGGCGAATCCGACACATGAATGCCGGCGCGCTTCATCGCATCAATTTTAGATTGGGCATCGCCCTTGCCGCCAGAAATAATGGCACCCGCATGGCCCATGCGTCGGCCCGCGGGGGCAGTGCGGCCAGCGATAAAGCCAGCCATCGGCTTTTTAACTTTATTGGTACGAATGAATTCGGCAGCATCTTCTTCCGCACTGCCACCAATTTCACCGATCATGATAATCGATTGAGTTTCAGGATCGCCCAAGAACATTTCCAACATATCGATAAATTCAGTGCCCTTGACTGGGTCGCCACCTATGCCCACAGCCGTGGTTTGGCCAAGGCCCGCACGGGTGGTTTGGAACACGGCTTCATAAGTTAATGTGCCAGAGCGAGAGACAATGCCGACGGAACCTTTTTTGAAAATATTGCCGGGCATAATGCCGATTTTGCATTCATCAGGTGTCAAAACACCGGGGCAGTTTGGGCCAAGCAGGCGTGACTTTGAGCCAACGAGTGCGCGCTTCACCCGCACCATATCGAGAACCGGAATGCCTTCGGTGATGCACACAATCAGAGGAATTTCCGCATCAATGGCTTCGAGTATTGCATCGGCCGCAAACGGAGGTGGCACATAGATGACGGAGGCGTCAGCGCCCGTGTGTTCGCGCGCGTCGCTCACCGTGTCATAAATTGGCAGGCCCAGATGTGTGGTGCCGCCTTTGCCCGGCGTAACGCCCCCCACCATCTGCGTGCCATAAGCAATGGCTTGCTCAGTGTGAAAGGTGCCAACATTACCGGTGATGCCTTGGCAGATGACTTTAGTTTTCTTGGTGACGAGAATGGACATGTGATCAATTGGCCTTAAAAGGATTGATTGCTGTGACCTTGCCATATTTCTGCTTGTGGCTCAGGTCTTCGGTGTAGAGAATAGAAATATCTAATTTATCGGCAGCCGCCACAAGTGCAGCATCCCAAAACTGGATTTTAAACCTTTCTTTGAGAAACATAGCTGTTGATATGATGTCTTGATCTATGTCCGTGCGACAAAACACGGACAATCGACGAACCCATTCCTGCGTCTTGCTGATTGGCAATTTTTCGTGCTGGTTAAATCTAATAACGGAATAGAATTCTCCCAGCACTTGGGTTGAAATGGCAAATTTCCCCGAGCTGATCAATTGGTTTGCGACTGCAAATTTCTCAGGGTCATCCACTTTTCCGGCTGCTGCGTAGATGAGTACGTTTGTGTCCAGAAAGTGTAGGGGACTCATAAAGTTCCTCCCTGTTGAATTTGTAGTTTTTGCCCAGTCGACCGGTAGAGTTTTCCATGAGAGCGATCAGGCCAAGGCGGGCCTCTTCTTGCCGCTTTTCTTGACTCAGCAATTGAATCAAGTGTTGCCGCACCATGGCATTTAAAGTTGTGCCATTGGCTTTCGCGATACCACGGGCAGCCTTTAACACTTTGTCGTCAACAGCAAGTGTGATATTTCCCATTTTAAACTCCTACACGTATTTACACATAATATACGTGTAAATACGTGCAAAATCAAGATCGGAGTCTTCGCAGATAACGCGGGTAGATTTGGTGACGACGATGGACACTATTTGGAGCCCCTAAAATCTGTGGTTATCGTCGCAGTAATCGCCATCATTTTCATTGGAGTTCCATCTCCCGTCAAGAGTAAGTACCGCTGATCACCTTTCTCAAATTCAGAAGTGATTTGACGTTGTCCTGCCTCCTCAGCTTCATCAATTTTTTTTGCATTTAATACCTTGGTTAGTTCGGCGATTATTGCATCGACGTCCGTCCGGTCCTGAACCAGCGTGCAGGAATTGATGTTTTTCCCATTAACGACACCCACGGAAATCCCGACAAAATATTTGTCTTCTTTCTCGACAACTAACCATCCCTGCCAAAAAGCATCGGGGTTGGCTGGTCCGATCATCGCTCTAATATTTTGATCGGTAATTTCTTTCCAATTTAGTACTTTCGCAGCTGCTTTTATCTTATCTATTGCAGGAAAATCTTGAACACAAATACCAACAAACTCTTGTGCAAAACGGACAGCGGAAGAATCTTGCGCTTCGCAATTCATCGGAAATCCCAAAAAAGCAGTGACCAAAGAGAGCGCCAACTTTTTTGTGAGTGAAGACATCACGCCGCGTCCTTAACAGCTTTTACAATCTTTTTAGCCGCATCATTCAGGTCGTCGGCGGGCAACACGTTGAGACCTGAATCAGTAATAATCTTCTTGCCCAAATCTACGTTCGTGCCTTCCAAACGCACCACCAGTGGAACTTTCAATCCCACATCGCGCACGGCGGCCACAACACCTTCGGCGATTACGTCGCATTTCATGATGCCGCCGAAGATGTTGACCAATATGCCTTTCACCTTGGGATCGGCGGTGATGATTTTGAAGGCGGCGGTTACTTTTTCTTTTGTAGCGCCACCACCCACGTCGAGGAAGTTTGCGGGTTCGGCGCCATAGAGCTTGATGATGTCCATGGTCGCCATGGCAAGGCCCGCACCATTCACCATGCAGCCTATGGAACCATCGAGCGCAACATAGGACAGATCATATTTTGAGGCTTCGATTTCCTTGGGGTCTTCTTCGGTCAGATCTCGAAGTGCCACAATATCAGGATGGCGGGCCAGTGCGTTGCCGTCAAAATCCAACTTGGCATCAAGGCAGATAAGTTGATTATCTTTGGTGACAACCAGCGGATTGATTTCCAACATGCTCATGTCGCATTCGGTGAAGGCCTTATAAAGCTGGCCCATCATCTTCACACATTGTTTGCCGAGATCGCCATCAAGTTTTAACGCAGCGGCAATGCGGCGACCAACAAAGGCCTGATAACCAGAAGCTGGATCAACTTGGATGGTCAGAATTTTCTCAGGGCTGCTATGCGCCACGTCTTCAATGTTCACGCCGCCTTCGGTGGAGGCGATGTATGCGATGCGCGATGTTTCACGGTCCACCAACATTGAGACATAAAGCTCGCGGGCAATGGCTGTGCCTTCCTCGATATAAAGGCGCTGAACGATTTTGCCTTCGGGGCCAGTTTGATGCGTGACGAGATTCATTCCAAGCATGCGGGTGGCTTCGGCTTTCACATCAGCGATGGATTTTACAACCTTCACACCGCCGCCCAGCCCCCGTCCACCTGCGTGGATTTGGGCTTTGACAACCCAGACGGGGCCAGGTTGTGATTCCGCCACTTTCACAGCTTCATCAACTGTGAAGGCCGCGCCGCCCTTGCCCGTGGCCACACCAAATTTGCGCAAAACTTCCTTGGCTTGATATTCGTGAATGTTCATTATGCAAGTTCCGGAGCAAGAGTTTTTGCGGCTGCCATAAGCCCATGGACGGCATCGACTGATTTTTGGAAACCGAGTTTCTCTTCGGCATTGAGATTGATTTCGACAATCTTCTCCACACCATTATGACCGATGATCACCGGCACACCCACATAGGTTCCAGTCACGCCATATTGGCCTGTCAAATGCGCAGCACAGGGCAGAACGCGGCGATAATCTTTCAGATAAGATTCTGCCATGGCCACAGCTGAAGACGCTGGCGCGTAATAGGCGGAGCCGGTTTTGAGTAGGCCCACAATTTCAGCACCGCCATCGCGGGTGCGTTGAACGATCTGGTCGATTTTTTCTTGGGATGTCCAACCCATCTTGATGAGATCAGGAACTGGAATGCCAGCCACCGTTGAGTAGCGTGTGAGTGGCACCATCGTGTCGCCATGCCCGCCCATCACAAAGGCGTTCACGTCTTTGACTGACACGTTAAATTCTTCAGCAAGAAAATGCTGAAAGCGCGCCGAGTCCAAAACACCAGCCATGCCGATTAATTTGTTGGTTGGTAGGCCAGAGAATTTTTGCAAAGCCCAGACCATCACGTCCAATGGATTGGTGATGCAAATGACGAAAGCATTTGGCGCATGAGCTTTGAGGCCCTCTCCGACGGACTTCATCACTTTCAGATTAATGCCAACGAGATCATCGCGGCTCATACCGGGCTTGCGCGGCACGCCTGCAGTGACGATGCAAACATCAGCACCTGCGATTGCTTCATAAGAGTTGGTGCCTGAAAGCTTTGCGTCAAATCCTTCAACACCACCCGATTGAGAAAGATCGAGCGACTTGCCCTGGGGCAGGCCCTCAGCAATATCAAACACCACAACATCGCCTAATTCCTTCAGGGCGATCAAATGGGCCAATGTGCCCCCAATCATCCCGCCACCAATTAGAGCAATTTTCTTACGCGCCATCGTTTAAACCCTCGTGTTGCAGTGCGATAATTTGGCCTTCCTAGACCTGTTGCTGGATCGCTTCAAGACAAGAATGTTGACATGCGCACATCATTTTGGGTCGTATTCCACCAGCTGGCCGATTGCATCTCTTTCAGCCTTGAGACAGTTCGGGCAAATTCCTTGGCGTGTTGGCCCGTGGGATAAAGCTTTTCAGGTGGAACAGCCGCGGTGATGACCAGTTTGGTTTTGGCATCATAAAATGTGTCAATCATCAAAATAAAGCGTTTGGCTTCGTTGCGGTTGCTGGCCTTGATTACCGGAACATCATCGATGAATATGGTACGAAAATTACGGGTCAGAGCCAAATAGTCTGGTGCACCAAGTGGATTTTCACAAAGTTCAGCAAAAGAAAAACGGGCACAGCCGCGAGCAGCTTTCGGAACGGTCAACTTTCGACCTAAAACCTCAATCGCAATTGATTCACCCACGGAATGATCGGTCAGTTCATCCCAAATTGCATTCATTTCGGATAGGTGACGACCGATGAGGTAAGTTTGGCGCGAGGCCATGCGGCCTAAGCGATAATCAATGCCGCCCCCCATATGGATCACTTCAAAATGTTCATTCATCCATTCGATGAAAGGAATGAAGAGCTGGCGGTTGAGGCCATCTTTGTAAAGGCCATCTGGCGGCAGATTTGATGTTGTGACGATGCAGACACCACGCGCATAAAGTGCTTCAAACAAACGTCCGATAATCATGGCATCGGCGATGTCGCTGATCTGCATTTCATCGA
The DNA here is from genome assembly GCA_043744395.1 of Aestuariivirga sp. Classification (GTDB taxonomy): domain Bacteria; phylum Pseudomonadota; class Alphaproteobacteria; order Rhizobiales; family Aestuariivirgaceae; genus Aestuariivirga. Next base: position 2,532 of record JAYTUV010000080.1, on the reverse strand, counting down.
GACAAAGAAGTTTGGCTTTGCTTGACAACTCGTCTGCAATATCGGCGATTACATTTTTTGATTTGGTGGTTGCGCGCTTGGCGTGGACATCTTGCATGAAGGCATGAAAATGAATGCGGTGTTTTGGAATCTTGATGACGCTTTCAAAAAATAAATCCATCAGAAATGTTTTGCCGCGCCCCACTTCACCCCAAATGTAAATCCCGCGCAATTCTGATTTTGGCGCAGGTCTAAAAAGTCGCGCCAGAATATTGTTTGATTTTTGACTTTGGCTGAGCGCCACAGAAAGTGCTGCCAATTTAGCCAGCACTTGAGGTTGCGCAGCATCGGGCTTCACTTTGCCAGATTGAACACTCGCCACATAATTTTCCAACAGCCCCATGAATTAGGCTTTTGCAGAAAGACCGCAAGCTTACAAGAGCGGGCCAAGACTTAAGAAAATTTGCAGCAGCTTAATATGCGCGCCCAAGATGGCGACGTAGCCGCAGGTTGTTATGCAAATTTGCAAGGACGAGAGCGGCGTTAAACCAGCGTCAATTTTGCGGGCGGTCATATTGACAAGGATGGCCGTTGCACCAAACAACACGAGACCGATCTGCTCATAATAGAGGCCCAAAGCCACAATGATGGCACCGATTGCGATGAGCCCCCATTGAGCCCGCTGGCCAATGAGACGGGCCAAAACTGAACGCAAAGCAACCCCGCCATCCAATGGTTCTGCAGGCATAAGATTGAAAATATTGATGCCCGCAGTGGTGAGGCCAAGCCCTGTGAGGATAGGATCCATGGGGTAGCCCAGAAAATATGGAATGGCGCAAGCAAATGCCAAGAGCACGGAAAAGCCCGGGCCCATCAAAGCTGCAAACACCGATTGGCCTTGGCTTTCAAAGGGCAGTCGCGGCATGGCGAGTGCACCTAAAAATGGCAGGAACACCATGCGGCCCCAAGGCTGTCCCATTAACTTGTAGGCCAGCAAATGACCAAACTCATGAACAAATAATGCAGCGACAAGCAGCCCCGCAATGATTGTGGCCAACTCAATTCCAGTATGGGGGATAATGAGCGCCACGAATGTTCCCAAAGTCAGGATCATAGTCACGAGGGTGATAGCCGTTGAAATTAACTGATAAGCGCGTTCGTTGGGCACGCCGGTTTCAGCTTGGCCTTTGATGCGGTAAGCCCCGCCCCATAAATCGGCGCGCGCCAAAAGCTGCGCAAGGAGAGGGCGCTGTCCCCAATAATAAGTGGTGGCAAGGCGTGTGCCTTGACCTTCTGGTGTAAGTTCATGGGTTAACCTTAACAGTTCATTGCGTTCTGATTTGCCGTAGAGATCAGCCCGTGTCAGTTCCAGCCTCACATTTTCGGTATTTTGGGTCATACGGAACAATGCTGAAAATTGACGACTTTTTGCATTACCGATGGTGGTCGTAAATGTCTTGCGATAAGTTTGCGTCGCAGCGCCAATCAATTCAGTGTGGACGGCTGTTCGCCCCCAATTTTCAATTTTGCCATCATGAATGGCGAGAATGGGCCAAAGCTTTTCGGGTGTGACGTTGATGAATAAACTTACTTTTGGGGTCACCCTAGCGCGCAGGCTGAGCAACAATAGCAGGAATATCGTGAAGGGGACTTCTGGTCCCATGTGACTAAAAATGCTAAACATGAGTGCCCCGTTGTTATGGTGCACAACCTAGCTGAGCAATCCTTAACAGCTTACGAAAACTCTGCCTATTTTTCGATCAATGCCACGTGCGGGCTGGCGGATTTGGCCATATGGCCAGTTTGGCGCGGGTCGTCATGCACTTCGACCATCAGAGAATAGGGCGTGAAGCCGGAGCGTTTGTAAAAGGTGACAGCGCTTGGATGATCAAAATGACAGGTGTGGACCCAAAAGCGATTGATCGGTTTTTCCCATGCTTTAGTGATGGCGATGTTCATCAGGGCGCGGCCAAGGCCCAGGCCAATGGTATTTTTGGTCAGGCCGAAAAATGCCAATTCGCAGTTTGGCCTATCGACGAAGTTGAGTTCGAGAAGGCCCACAGGTTTTTCGTTTTGGTAGAGCGCGTAAGATTCAGTTGCGGGATTGTCTAAAATCCCAGCCAATTTTTCATCCGACAGGAAGAGGCGTGAAAACCACATCAGGTCTTCGCCAATGTCTTTAAACAAAGTGCGGAATGTTGGGAGATCGGCTCCGGTGAAGCGGCGCAATGAAAAGCTGTCTGGTAGAGACGTGTTTTTCAAAGATGGTTTTGACCGCATCTCTAAACATGTCACCACATTGGCTAACTTACCTTTGGGCAATAGGTAGTAGCCGTCATCAAGGTTGAGTTTTTGGGTCACGCTGAATTTCCCACGAGTTATATCTTTAGAAATACAATCGTCATCCCGTCGAAAGACGGGATCCAGACTTTCCGCGATCTCGTTTGTTGAAAGTCTGGATTCCCTAGACTCACAAACGAAGTGCAACACTCTGATAAGGTGTTGCTATGGAACAAAAATACAATCACTTCTCACTTGAAGACCGGATTGTCA
>JAYTUV010000079.1:0-6158 GCA_043744395.1 Aestuariivirga sp. | reverse complement strand
CCATCCGCTAAAGACGATAAAACCTCGCCCATCTACGGCATGCCAGTCCTCGAAGTCTGGAAAGCCAAAACAGTCATGTTCATAAAACGCGGCATGGCATCAGGCTACGCTGGTGTGGACAACCCATTATTCTGGCGCGACAACACCTTGATGTTGTTTGGTGATGCCAAGAAGATGACGGAAGAGATTAACAAGGCGATGGGGTAGGCTTATTGCACTTATGTAGCATTTTGGAGTAATCTCAAAATATGCAAAGTTCGATCACCGCTCAAAAGCCAAAAATTTCAGAGATTTGCAAACGATACAATGTTCGCAAGTTAGAGCTTTTTGGTTCTGCTGTTACAGAAAACGGGTTTAACGAAGCGCAAAGTGATTTTGATTTTGCCGTTGAATTTTTGAAACCTCGCAAACTTAAACCCCTCGATGAGTTTTTTGGTTTGAAGTCAGAACTAACCGAATTACTCGGACGTCCAATTGATCTAGTTGAACTTTCTGCTGTCAAAAATCCGTATATTTTGAAAAGCATAGAAGATGCAAAAGAAACTGTCTTTGCAGCGTGATCTCAAGGCCTATCTATGGGACGTATGTCTGGCTGCTGACGAGATTTTTAAATTCACGAAGGATATGACTGAAGAAGGCTATGCTGCTAGTTCAATTACACATTCGGCAGTTGAGCGAAAATTCGAAATTATTGGCGAAGCGCTAAATCTATTGTCCAAATTAGACCCAAAAACCGCTGCTCGAATTCCAGAGCTATCAAAAATTGTGGCGTTTCGAAATATCTTAATACATGGCTATGCTATTGTTGATCACGAGCGCGTATGGGCAATAACTAAAGATGAATTGCTATCACTTCGCGAAATAGTCGGAACGCTATTTTCCGAACTCTAGTTACTTGCGCAAACTCCCCTCTCCCCCTTTGCCTTTTAATCGTCTAGATTGACGTTCAAGGTTCTCTCAGTAGAAACAGGAACGGGCATGGCGCAAGAGGCGATTGTTGTTGATAGGCCCACGGTGCATTTGGTGCACATGTTGGTTTTCACTTTGATAGTAGTGATTATCTCCGCCGTTTTATTTCCCAATATTAAAAATGCATTCATGGCCAATCCGGGTTTGAACGGCTTAATCGTGGCTACTCTAATAATTGGCGCTGCTTACGCTTACCGCATGGTCTGGCGGCTGTTTCCGGAAGTCAGCTGGCTCAATGGTTTCAAAGTTGGCCAAGGCAGTGAGCAAATGCCGCCTGTTTTGCTCGCACCCATGTCCACAATTCTGGGTGATGTGTCAGGCCGCACAGTTCTGTCACCCCAAACCATGCGTTCATTGCTCGACTCGCTGGCCTCACGCTTTGACGAGTCGCGTGATGTTCTAAAATATTTGATCGGCCTGCTGATTTTCCTTGGTCTTCTGGGAACGTTCTGGGGCCTGCTCGCCACGGTAACGTCGGTGGGTGATGCCATCCGCAACTTAGACGTTGGCTCAACACAGTCTTCCGCCGTGTTCGAGGAATTAAAATCAGGCCTGCAAAAACCGCTGGCAGGCATGGGTCTTTCGTTTTCGTCATCACTGTTTGGTTTGGCAGGATCGCTTGTATTAGGCTTTCTCGATCTGAAAGCGTCTCAAGCTCAAAACCGTTTTTATCACAATCTGGAAGATTGGCTTTCAACCATCACCGATGTTCAAGCGGGCGACAGCGGCGGCGGCATGATGCCAGCTTTTCTGCGCATCGATTTGCAAAGCTTGCAAAAATCAATCGATCGTCTGGGAAATCAATTTGAGCATCGCGGCAGCACTGGCGCGCCAGCAACTGCCGGTGATGAGAACGCAACCGAACTATTGGCCGATGCCGTGGCCAATCTTGTGCAACAAATGCGCGAAGAGCAAAAAATGGTGCGCCAATGGATTCAAACGCAGCAAGTTCAACAAAGCGAAATTCAGCGCCTGTTGATTCGCACCACAGGCAAGGGCTAATCATCCATGGCGCTGTCCCGCCGCCGCCGCGCTGAAGAAGCCCCCTATTGGCCGGGCTTTGTTGATGCCATGGCGCAATTGCTTTTGGTCATCACATTTCTGCTTTCAGTTTTTATGATCGCGCAGTTTTTACTCGCTCGTCAAATATCAGGACAGGATTCGGCATTAGGGCAATTGCGCTCCCAAATCGCCGAGCTCACACAATTATTGGCGCTTGAGAAATCAGCCAAGGCAGAGTCTGACGCGCAGCTACTGTCACTCACTGACGATCTAAATGCACAGAAATCAAAGACTGCTGATTTACTCGCGGGACTTGCCGCAGAAAATGCCAAGGGCAGCGATGCGGGAACAACTATAAGCGGCCTACAAACCACCCTTGATTCGGAAAAGAAAATTTCATCCGACGCTCTGGCAAAGGTAGAACTTCTGAACCAACAGATTGCAGCAATGCGCAGACAGCTTTCGCAGATTTCCGCTTTGCTCGATGATTCAGAAGCCCGCAACCGTACCTCCGAAACTCAAATTGCTGATCTCGGGCGGCGTTTGAACACTGCACTGGCCCAAAAAGTGCAGGAGCTTTCAAAATATCGTTCAGAGTTTTTTGGTCGCTTACGGCAAATTCTGTCGCAACGTTCTGACATTTTAGTGGTGGGTGATCGCTTTGTGTTTCAGGCCGAAGTCTTGTTTCCAAAAGGAAGTGCAGATTTAAATGTGGCAGGCAAAACAGAGATGGCCAAACTTGCCGACGCTCTCAAACAACTTGAACAAGAAATTCCAGCAGACTTGCCTTGGGTTCTGCGTGTGGACGGCCACACTGATAATGACCCAATTTTGGTTGCGGCTAAGTTTGCTTCAAATTGGGAGCTTTCATCAGCGCGTGCCATAGCAGTCGTGAAATTCCTGATTTCGCAAGGTGTTTCACCAAATCATTTGGTTGCCGCGGGCTTTGGTGAGTTCCAACCTCTGGCTCCGGGCAACACCGAGGAAGCAAAGTCAGAAAACCGTCGTATTGAACTCAAATTAACGGAACGCTGAACTGCAGTTTCGCCAGTTTGGCATATAGCGGACTTTTTTTCATAAGTTGCGCATGCGTACCTTGGCCAACAACCTTGCCGTTTTCTAAAACGATAATACGGTCTGCGTTGCGCACCGTCGCAAGGCGGTGCGCAATCACCAAAGTGGTGCGGCCCTTGGTGAGACCTTGCAGCGCTTCTTGAATCAGTGCCTCGCTTTCAGCATCAAGTGCACTAGTTGCTTCATCCAGCAGCAACACTGGCGCATTGCGCAATATGGCGCGGGCAATGGCCAGACGCTGGCGCTGCCCACCTGAAAGCGTAATGCCCCGCTCGCCCAGAATTGAATTATATTGTTCAGGCAACTTCTCAGCAAATTCCGAAACACGAGCCGCTTCTGCCGCCGCTTTCACATCTGCATCGGTTGCATCAGGCCGTCCTAAGCGAATGTTATCAGCGATAGTGCCCGAGAAAATAGTCGGGTCTTGAGGCACAGTCGCAATTTGATTTCGCAGCACGTCAAGATCAAGCGTGTCAATATTTCGACCATCAAGCTTGACCGATCCAATATTGGGTTCCTGAAACCGTTGAACCAATGAATAGAGCGTGGTTTTGCCAGCGCCTGACGGGCCAACGATTGCGATAACTTCGCCAGGTTTGGCGGTAAATGAAATATCGTTCAGCACTTTTGTTTTGGGTCGTGATGGATATGCAAAATCCACATGCTCAAACTGCACTTCGCCACGCACAGGCAAAGCCAGAATGGCAGGCCGCAGCGGCGATGTTATGGCCGGAACTTCGCTTAGTAATTCTGAAATACGCTCGGCCGCTCCAGCAGCTGATTGCAGATCACCCCACACTTCAGAAAGCTGACCCAAAGAGCTGGATGCAAATAACGCATACAAAACAAATTGACCAAGCGTGCCCCCTGAAATGTGACCGCCAAGCACTTCATGAGAACCAAACCACAGCAGCCCAACGATAGCTCCTGTACCCACGCCGATAATTGCAAATGTTAGAATTGACCTCGCCCAAGTCCGCGATTGTGCGGCCTCGAAAGCGATTAACGTTGCTTTTGCAAAAGCCTGATTGGTGGCAGGTTCTTGCGTATTCGCTTGAATAGCCACAATGCCCTGCAAGCGCTCTTGCGCATAAGCAGCCGACGAAGCGAGGGCGTCTTGTGCCCGTCTCGACAAAGCGCGCACCTTGCGGCCATAAAAAACCAGAGGGACGACGATGGCGGGGATCGCCAATGCAGCAAGGCCCGACATCCGTGGGCTGGTATAAATCATCATTGCGACCGCCCCAATCAACATGACGGCGTTGCGAAGTGCAATTGAAGCGGTTGACGAAAATGCCGATTTGATTTGCGTTGTATCAGCCGTAAGCCGAGAGACAACATCACCGGTTTTCTGATTTTCATAAAAATGTGGCGTGAGTGTCATGAGATGACTGAACAAAGCGTCGCGAACATCGGCCACCACCCGCTCACCAATCCAAGTCACATAATACAGCCTCACCGCCGATCCAGTTGCAAGCAACAGCACAACGCCAAACATAACCAAGAAATAGCGGTTGATAAGTTCGATATTAGCCGCATTAAAACCCTGATCCAGAACCTGCCGAACAGCAATTGGAACGACCAATGTCGCTGTCGATGCAACGATCAGAGCAACCAATGCAATTGCTGCTTGTTTGCGATATTGACCCAAAAACGGGAGCAGTTTTAAAAGTGGACGAAGGTCTTTGGACCTGAGAGCCGGATCAGAATATTTTGCCATATTACCTTTGTTTGCGCCGCTCTTGTGCGCCAGATTGAATTCCCCTATAGACCGCCGCTGAAATGGCTGAAACCTATAGATTGGGTGCAGGCACCCGAAACGCAAGTTGAAGAGTTAACGATTATGAAAGCAGATATCCACCCCGATTATCACCCCATCACCATTGTGATGACAGATGGCACCAAATTCATGACCCGCTCGACCTACGGTAACGCTGGCGACACCATGAACCTTGATATCGATCCAAAGTCCCATCCAGCATGGACAGGCGGCCAAGGCACAATTGTTGACCGTGGTGGACGTGTTTCACGCTTCAAACAGAAGTTCAGCTTCCTCACCAAGTAAGCAATATATATCTTTGAAATCGAAAACCCGGCTGATTGGCTGGGTTTTTGTTTTTTGGCCCAGTTCCGCCTCTTGTAAAAACGGTTATTCCGTTTTCGAGTAAAGAAGTGAAGGGTTGCGCGGGCGCAAACAAACACGAATATGCCGGTAGAGTATTCCGGCTATGGGAGTGCTGCTTAACACCCACGCTTTTGTAGCTATTTTTGCTGTTGGTGAACACGGTGCCTCTGGAGCAGGAGGTATCTTTCGACCCGGAGGTGCCAATCAGAGTCACTTACCCACTAGGGCTTTCAGGGTCGTAGTGCCCTGAATTTTTCAATCAACAGCTCTCGAGAGTTTGGGATACGTTATCCCAACCCCGCAAGCGCCACATCTTTCCCAATTAAAGTTACCGTCGCGAACGTTAACCCCTTCGAGGGAAGACAGGAACATGAATGGCATAATAGGACTACATTGTCAATAGATTGTTTTCATATTATATCAATTTTTTGACCGCTGGTTGAGATTAAGTCATATTACTAGACCTACAATCATAGTGAGTTGTTGTTTGGCCTATTATTTGCATCCTCTTTTCAAAACCGTGATTTTGACGACAGGATTTGAAAAAGTGAACTATTATAGGATTAAAACAGCCTTGGGCGCTGTTATCACTGCGATTGTCTTGAGTTTGACGAGCGCATCAATCAGTGTCCAAGCGGGTGTTTCAGGCAACGGCGGCCTCAATCGCCGTCTCAATGGCATGCTTTACACGATTTCAAACCACTTTGGCGCAGCTGTGACAGTTGTTTCAGGATGCAGATCGCGGGCTCATAATCGCAGCATTGGTGGCGCACGCGAGTCTTGGCATTTGCGCTGCATGGCCGCCGATTTTCGGGTGAACGGCGTCTCCTCGGGTTCGGTTTTCCAATACGCCAAAGGCCTACCCTGTCGCGGTGGCGTGGGCAGTTACTGTCGCGACAGCTTCATCCATCTCGACGTCGGTGACCGCCGCGACTGGCATTGGGGCTGTCATGGGGAACGCCGATTTAGCAGTGTGAAGGGCTCATAC
>JAYTUV010000078.1:0-23885 GCA_043744395.1 Aestuariivirga sp. | reverse complement strand
GCAAGCATCGCTCGGCCACATCGGTGAACTGCCCTAAAACACATTCGCGCAAAATGGTGGATGAATGCACACGCGGTGTGCCATCGCGCGGCGCATTGACCTTATGGCGTTTCTGTTCTTCACTCATGAAATCACCATAACAAAAAGCCGCCCTAAATCAGAGCGGCTTTTCAAAACTTTCGAAGTTTAAACTTAGGCAGCCTTGGCAGCTAAAGCTTCAACTTTCTTGGTGATCGACACCTTCAACTTCTTGCACTTTGCAGAAAGCTCATCAGACTTGGCTTTCAGCAAAAAGCTGTCCAAACCACCGCGGTGCTCAACTGACTTCAAAGCATGCGCCGAAATGCGCAAGTTATAAGACAAGCCCATGGCTTCGCTCATCAAGCTAACCTGACACAGGTTTGGCAAGAAACGAGTCTTGGTCTTGTTATTGGCGTGGCTGACCTGGTGGCCTGATTGCCAGCCTTTGCCAGTGAGTTCGCAACGACGCGCCATGATAATCTCCATACAAAAGAACGAGCCGGAAAGTGGTTCCGGCTCCTGTTGAGGTTTCTATAGGCGGCGTTTTTGGCAAGGTCAAGCGAGGCATTGCCACTCTTCATCTTGAGTGAAAAATTTCTGCAATTCCAGCTCTGGCACAAATGGTTAACGCTACCCCTGAATTTCACATGCCAATACCGCCTAGAGCGGACAAAACTTGCGATACTTATCCACATCGCCACTACCTATAGCGTGAACAAAACCAGAAAAATAGCCAGGCCGCGATTCGGGCGGGGTATGTTCTGACATTGGAACACTTCGTTAATTTTGGCCGATTGCTGTTCGGACACGGTTCGGAATTCAATTAACCTTCACATTCTTATGGTTAACGCCAAACCCCAAAAACCTTCATTCCGGCGAAATCCGGAATCCAGAATTTCAAAATACGCACATGCGAACACTCTTGATTCCAGCTTTCGCCGGAATGTCGGCACATTATACGATCAGAACAAATCCTGAATCAGCTCCCATCAGCGATTCGGGCGTGGTTCGTTCACCTTTGAATCTAAACAAAAACCAACTGCGCCAAATTGGCACAATCATTGGATATTTCTGGAAAACTTAAAGCCGCCATTGAGGTTTCAATTCAATTCATTAAATTGAACCCATGCCAGCCCATCGCCCCGTCACTGCCGTCTTGGGCCCCACCAACACCGGTAAAACCCACCTCGCTGTCGAGCGCATGATCGCGCATGGCAAAGGCATGATCGGTTTGCCACTGCGCCTGCTGGCGCGCGAGATTTATGACCGCGTGCGCTTGAAAGTGGGTGATCATCAAGTGGCACTGATTACCGGTGAAGAAAAAATCGTGCCTGTTGATCCGCGCTATTGGGTTTGCACGGTTGAGGCCATGCCACCCAATATTGAGGTCCCATTTCTGGCCATTGATGAAGTGCAGCTTTGCGCTGATTTTGAACGTGGGCATATTTTTACAGACCGGGTGATGCACCGACGTGGGCTTGAGGAAACAATGCTGCTGGGTGCGGGCACCATGCGGCCCATTCTCGAAAAACTTTTGCCGCAAACAACTTTTGTCACCCGCCCGCGCATGTCGAAGCTTTCTTATGCAGGTCAGAAAAAACTTTCTCGCCTGCCGCGCCGTTCAGCCATCGTCTGCTTCACGGCCGAAATGGTTTATGCGGTGGCTGAGCATATCCGCACGCAGCGCGGCGGCGCTGCCGTGGTGATGGGCGCACTTTCTCCACGCACCCGCAATGCTCAAGTGGCACTTTATCAATCAGGCGATGTTGATTATTTAGTGGCAACTGATGCAATTGGTATGGGCCTGAACATGGATGTGGATCATGTGGCCTTTGCTGCCACGCGGAAATTCGATGGCTTTCAATTTCGAAACTTAAACCCGGGCGAACTTGGCCAAATAGCTGGCCGTGCTGGGCGCTTTATGAAAGACGGCACATTTGGTGTGAGCGTTGAGGCAGAACCGTTTGACCAAGAAATGATCGACCGCCTCGAAAACCATAATTTCGATTCAGTTCGCATACTTCAATGGCGCAACCGTGATTTGGATTTTCGGTCATTAGATGGTTTGCGAAAAAGCTTGGGCTATCTACCAAAGATTGATGGCCTGACCCGCGCCCAAAATTCTTCTGATGTAACTGCGCTCGAAGCAATCTGCCGTGACAGCAATATTATCAGCATGATTAAGACACCTCAAGATGTTTTGCGTGCGTGGGAAGTTTGCCAGTTGCCAGATTACCGCAATATCTCGCCAGCCGAACATGCCCATATCGTGACGCGTATTATCCAATTCCTGTTCGCCGGCAAGGGCTTCATTTCCGAAGATTGGTTTGCAAAGCAACTCTCGCTTTCGGAAAACCTTGAGGGGGGAATTGATGCTCTTTCAACCAGAATTTCCCATGTGCGCACGTGGACATTCATCGCCAACAGAGCAGATTGGCTGGAAGCGCCATTTTATTGGCAGGCCCGTGCAAAAGAAATTGACGACAGGCTATCAGATGTGTTGCATGAGCGCCTAACGCAACGTTTCATTAATCGCAGAACCAGTGTATTGATGCAACGCTTGGCGAAGAAGGAAGGCTTAATGACGAATATCGATGCGGGTGGTGAAGTTCAGGTTGAAGGCCAATTTGTTGGCCGCATTACGGGACTTCAATTTACACCCGATGCCAGTGCTGTTGGTGGCGACGCTCAAGCCCTGAAAACCGCTAGCCTTGGAGCGATTACGATAGAGATCGGTCACCGCGCCCGCAATTTGACGATGACGGCTGATCCGGAGTTGAAGCTCAATCGTGATGGCGAGATTTGGTGGATGGGTGCCATTGTTGGCCATGTTTTGGCGGGTGATCATGCGCTTCGCCCACGTGCAGAAGTTTTTGGAGATGAAGTGTTGCAAGGCTCTATGCGCGATGATGTGCGCGAGCGTTTGCAAAAATTTGTGAACCGCCATGTTGCATCTTTGCTTGAACCTTTGGTCAAGTTGGAAGAGGCCGAGGGCTTTGAACCATTAGCCCGTGGTATGGCGTTCCGCATTGTTGAGCATTTTGGCGTTTTGCCACGCGAAACTGTTATCGAAGAAGTGAAAGCATTGAGCCAAGACGACCGCGCAAAACTGCGCGGGGTCGGCGCAAGGTTTGGTGCGTTTCATGTGTTCTTGCCGGCGTTACTCAAACCAGCCGCAACAGATTTACGACTCCTGCTTTGGTGGCTGCAAAAGCAAAAAACAACCGGAGCAACGGGCCACGTGCCAGCACCTCCAGCCAATGGTTTAACCTCCACCGCCGCTGATATGGAAAAGCCCGATGGTTTTTACGCCATTTGCGGCTACCGCGTTTGTGGCAAGCGCGCCGTGCGTGTTGACATGTTGGAGCGCCTATCAGATTTGATCCGCGACCGTGTGTTCTGGAAACCACGTATTGATACAGAGCAAAGGCCAGCAGGCTCGGTTGAAGGCGGTGGCTTTACCGTGGTGTCGGATATGATGTCACTGGTTGGTTGCTCTGGCGAAGAATTTGAAGAAATTCTGCGCAGTCTCGGTTTCCGCGATCAAAAACGCCAAGTGCCAAAGCCTGCAGCTTTTGTGGCTGCAACACCTGTTGAACCTATCCTCCCCCTCACAGGGGGAGGTGTCAACGAAGTTGACGGAGGGGGAAGTGAAGTTGAGGCCAATACCCCTCCCGTCGCGGAAGTCGCGACACCCTCCCCAGAAACGGGGAGGGATGAGAAAGCTGAAACAACACCAGTCGAAATGATGGAAATCAATATCTGGTGGCCCAAAGATACGGGCCCGTTCCGCAAACAACCAGAACGTCCACAATATAAAAAGCGTGAATTCACGCCAGCGGTCGAAGGTGAAGCCAAACCGAAATTTAGCCGTCCTGACCGCCCACCGCGCGGAAAGCAAAAATTTGACCGCAAAGATCGTATCGAATGGCAGGAGCGCCAGCCGCCACGCCCAACAAAGCCCGAAAAGCCAATGGACCCCAATTCACCCTTTGCCGCTTTGATGGCCTTAAAAGAACAAATGAAACAGAGGTAACCCTGCCCCAGCGCATTGATAAATGGCTCTGCTATGCCCGCTTTGTGAAGCACCGCTCCACGGCGTCGGAACTGATCGAGGCTGGCCATATCCGTATTAACCGCGCGAAAATCCAAAAATCCAGCCATGTCGTAAAGCCTTTTGATATTTTGACAATTGCCATGCATGATGACGTTCGCGTCATCCGGGTTTTGGCTGAAGCTGAACGGCGCGGCCCTGCACCCGAAGCAAGGCTGCTCTACGAAGAGCTAAAAACCGAAGCGCACCCCCAAAATGTGGGTGCATAAATTGAAATGCACTGCTATCAAACTTTTGCACTTAAAACTTATGGAATGCCATGACCTACATTGTCACTGAAAACTGCATTAAATGTAAATATATGGATTGCGTGGAAGTTTGCCCGGTCGATTGCTTCTACGAAGGCGAAAACATGCTTGTTATCCATCCGGATGAATGCATTGATTGTGGCGTTTGCGAACCTGAATGCCCGGCTGACGCAATTAAGCCCGACACCGAGCCCGGTTTGGACAAGTGGTTGAAGATCAACACTGAGTATGCGCCAAAATGGCCAAACATCACGATTAAGCGCGATGCGCCGGAGGGTGCGAAGTCTTTTGATGGCGTCGAAGGCAAGTTTGACGCACACTTCAGCGAGAACCCCGGCGAAGGTGACTGAATTCGTTAACTAAATTAACCATATCTGGTGGAAAACCTGACCTTTAGGTCGAAATTCGACTGTACACGGACGGTCTCGCCTTTAAATTTCCTTAAAAATGTGATATTACATTTTTATGTAGGTGAGAAACTTCAAACACTGATCAATCCGGGCCCTCCAAGCTCGGATTTTTTAACGCCCAGATTACAAGTGGCGCCGTTTGAAGGAGTATTGCATTAAAATGAGGGCGAAAACAGAAAATGCCAACTTCAAAAGCAAATAAAGCACCAGCGACAAAAGCCAAAGCAAAGCCTGTTGCCAAGGTCAAGCTGAAGCTTAAAACCAAGCCAATGGCCAAAGCGACCGCAAAACCAGCTGCAAAAGCCGCCGCTAAACCCACGGCCAAGCCAGCCGCGAAAGCTGCTGCAAAGCCAGCACCCGCCAAGCCCGTTTTAAAGCCTGCGCTGGCCAAAGCCTTGCAGGCCCACCACGCCGCAAAAACCAAGGCTGCCGCGGTGGCCGCCGCTGCACCAGCGCCAATGGCTGCTGCGCTCAAACCAGCTGCCGCAGCACCAAAGCCTGTTGCACCAGCTGCTCCAGTGGCTGCAAAGAAAGTATTCAAAGTCGGCGAACTGGTGGTTTACCCAGCGCATGGCGTTGGCAAAATTACCAATGTTGAAGAACAAGAAATCGCTGGCACAAAGCTTGAGCTTTATATCGTGGATTTCGAAAAAGAAAAATTGCGCCTCAAAGTGCCAACCAACCGTGCTGAACAAAAAGGTATGCGCCATTTGGCCGACCGCACTTTGATTGAACAAGCGATGAAAGTGATCCGTGGCCGTGCCCGTATTAAGCGCACCATGTGGTCGCGCCGCGCACAGGAATATGATGCAAAAATCAATTCTGGCGACGTGATTGCCGTGTCTGAAGTGATCCGCGATTTGTATCGCTCAGACCGTCAGCCAGAACAGTCTTACTCTGAGCGTCAATTGTTCGAACAAGCTTTGGGCCGTTTTGCGCGTGAATTGGCTGCAGTGCGTAAAGTGGATGAAGATCAATGCATCCGCGAACTCGAAGAATTCCTAGCCCGCAACGCCAAGCGTGGTGCTGCTGCCAGTGAAAAAGTTGAAGACGATTCAGCGGAAGAAGCAGCGTAAGATTTACGCTCAATTTGATATGCAAAGGCCGGACTTCAAAGTCCGGCCTTTTTTATTCATCTCACAATTTTAAGAATTAACGTCGCAACGCTTCCACGTTTCAGCAACACCCGGATTGCCGTCTTTCACGTGGTAGAGACTCATGTGACCGGTGTCCTCGAGACGCATATAAACCATGTTTCCATAGCTCTTTGCCTCACCAGTTGGCCAATAGGAAAACGCGTGCATATGATGCTCACCTGGCAAGGTTATATCGGAAGGTAATTTGATCAATGGCCCGCTGATGGAAAGCTGCTCACCCGTTTGACCGCACCAAGCACCGTCAATAACATCGCCACACGTGGCCCCACCCAAAGCGGTGACCAGAAATCCAGCAACAAAAATCCGAAGCATCTTTGACTCCTCAACGTTACAAACTGAGACAGTGGATTAAGATAATTTTAACGAAGAGTCGATTCTGGATGTGGAAACTTGATTAATATATCCAATTGGTATATACAAACGGAATGACCCAATCAACCGTGTTTAAGAACAACAAAACCCAAGCCGTGCGCTTACCTAAAGCGCTCGCTTTCCCTGATAGCGTGAAGAAAGTGAAGATTATTCCACAAGGCGAGGGTC
Organism: Aestuariivirga sp.; assembly: GCA_043744395.1. GTDB lineage: Bacteria > Pseudomonadota > Alphaproteobacteria > Rhizobiales > Aestuariivirgaceae > Aestuariivirga. The sequence goes on along the minus strand of JAYTUV010000078.1, from coordinate 17,395 downwards.
TTCTGATCTTGCCGATCAAAAACACATGGGACGACTTCTTGAACTCTCCCGGCATTGGAGACGATTATGAGCGTTTGCCACAACCACCTGTTCAAATCCGCGATGACGATCACGACTGATGATCACTCATCTCGCCGATACTGACGTGTGCATTCGTGTGCTCAAGAAAAGGAACCGTGAATTTATCAATCGCTTTGTTGAAATGCGCAAAGTTATCGCAGTGTCATCTATAACGGTGTTTGAGCTCTATGCTGGTGCCGAAAACTACGAAGATAAACATCACAGATGCAGTGTAATCGACGAGTTTCAGGCACTGCTAGAAGTCATTCCACTAGACGCCAACGCGGCACGCGAAGCCGGAGAAATTCACGGCCAGTTATTGCGCAAAGGTATGCGGATCGGCGCTTATGATGTTTTGAATGCTGGATTAGCAAGGGCACGCAACCTCACTATTGCTACTAACAATCTGGGCGAGTACCAGCGAGTACCAAGGTTGCTTGTTGAGCAGTGGGGGTAGTTGGTTCGAATGGCGACTAAAGAGGATATACTTGAACAAATTGTGGAGGAGTACCTCTTACATCGCGGATATTTTGTCCGACACAATATCAAATTTCTCCCTCGGAAAACTCATCCAGACTTCGATAGTAAGAAAGACTCAAACCATAGCGACATAGATGTGATTGGATATCATCCAACACTTACTGGCTCCGATAAAGTTATCGTTGTCAGCTGTAAGAGTTGGCAAGCTGGATTTAATGTAAAAACAAAATTAGAAGAGTTAGAGAAGAACAAAAAAATTAGTGGCAGGCAAGCTTGGCAAGCATTTAGAGAGCTTGTTTCAGCCAAATGGACAGAAGGGTTCTTCGACGCTGTCCAATACAACACCGGAACTGAAATTTTCACTTATATGCTCGCAGTCACGCGCATTGATGGTGACAAAGGTAGTTGGCAATCTCACGAACCTTTTCGCAAAGCTTTGCGTGGCAATCCAATTGCACTCGTCTCTCTGGAAGAAATGGTAGGTGACATCTCAGACGGCCTTACCAATACACTCGCGACAACAGAAATCGGCAGGATGCTTCAATTATTTAAGTCAGCGGGAATACCGATCAAAAAAATTACTACCTAGGGCCCCGCCTGCTTCCTCATATCCGCCTTATCAATCCCCGCCACTTCAACAGGTTTCTTCATCGCATCGCGTCTAAACGGATCGCCCAATTCTTGGTTGAGCATGGCTTCGATCAATGTGGTTTTACGGTGTTTCATTTGGTCTTCGATCGCCTTGTGCAAAGCTGCCGTCAGCTCATCCATGGTGCGGGCTTGGACGCCGATGAGGCCGCAGGCCGTGGCGATGCCAGCATAGGACACTTCTGGATCAAGCTCTGTGCCCACAAAATTATCAGCATACCACAAAGTGGAATTGCGTTTTTCTGCACCCCATTGATAATTACGGAAAACAACCATCGTTATTGCTGGCCATTCTTTGCGGCCGATGGCTGTGAGTTCTGTCACCGCGATGCCGAATGCACCATCACCCGAAAAGCCTACCACCGGCACATCCGGGCAGCCGATTTTTGCACCAACGATTGATGGCAGACCATAACCGCAAGGGCCAAACAATCCGGGTGCCAGATATTTGCGGCCCGCATCAAATGTTGGATAGGCGTTGCCGATGGCGCAGTTATTACCAATGTCAGATGAGATAATCGCCTCGCGCGGCAGGGCCGCTTGAATGGCGCGCCATGCCATGCGCGGGCTCATCCATTTTGGTTTGGCCGCACGCGCCCGCTCATTCCAAGTGGTACCCGGATCATCATTCTCATGATCCATCGACGATAGCTCCTGCGCCCATCGCGACTTAGTGTTGGAGATCAAATCTTTGCGGGCTTGACGGTCATGATCTCCAGCTGATGGCGCAAGCTTCGCCAAGATCGACATCGCAACTTTTTTGGCATCACCTACAATGCCCACTGCCACTTTCTTGGTAAGACCAATGCGCGCTGGATTAATGTCCACCTGAATAATTTGCGCAGATTTTGGCCAATAATCGAGACCGTAACCCGGCAGCGTAGAAAATGGATTGAGCCGTGTGCCCAAAGCCAGAACCACATCAGCCTGTTGAATGAGCTCCATCGCAGCCTTCGAACCATTATAGCCCAGCGGCCCCACAAACAGCGGATGCATTCCGGGGAAGGCGTCATTATGTTGATAGCCTACGCACACAGGTGCACTCAGCCGTTCGGCCAAGGCTTGCGATGCAGGGATAGCGCCAGCCAAAACCACACCAGCACCGTTCAAGATTACTGGAAATTTTGCACCAGACAAAAGTTTGGCCGCAGCAGCAATCGCATCCTCGCCGCCAACTGGGCGTTCAAAATCAACAATCGCTGGAAGTTCAATGTCGATGACCTGCGTAAAATAATCACGCGGGAAGTTAATTTGCGCAGGCGCTGAATGACGCTTGGCGTTCATAATCACGCGGTTCAAAACTTCGGCCACGCGTGAAGGGTCGCGCACTTCTTCCTGGTAGCACACCATATCCTTAAACAGCGCCATCTGCTCTACTTCTTGAAATCCGCCTTGGCCAATCGTCTTGTTGGCGGCTTGTGGTGTGACCAATAAAAGGGGCGTGTGGTTCCAATAAGCTGTTTTGACGGGCGTTACGAAATTGGTAATCCCCGGCCCATTCTGCGCAATCATCATGCTCATTTTGCCGGATGCCCGTGTGAACCCGTCAGCCATCATGCCGCCCGAGCCTTCATGCGCGCAGTCCCAAAAACTTATGCCGGCTTTCGGAAAAATATCTGAAATCGGCATGAAGGCCGAACCGATAATGCCAAAGGCATTTTCAATGCCATGCATTTGCAGAACTTTGACAAAGGCTTCTTCGGTGGTCATTTTCATGGGGGGTAATCTCCGTTTTACGAGTGTTACAACGAGACACTTGCAGCAGCTAGGGCCAGTTCCACTCCTGTCTCAATCCATCAAAACACAGCAGCTTTGCCCAGATCAACCGTGGCTTCGCCTTTGATCAGTTTTTCATGGAACTGTTTCAGCGTTTCCGAGCCAAAGCTGGGGGTGGCATCAGCATCGTATTTTTGAGTGGTGGGATTCCAAACCAACATGGATTCTGTGGCGTAATAACGCCCGATCCGCGCCAGTTCAGCTTTGTCGACAAAGCGTTGTGAAAGACGGCCTATACCCGCCAAAACAGAAATGATGATGGTCATTAGTCCAACAGGCACTGTTCGAAAGCGCGGCGTCTTGCCGAGCATCGCAAACAGTTGCTTGCCTTGTGCGCGAGGTGTGAGCGCAGATCCGGGCCCACCAATTGGCAGAATAGCATTTTGCAACAGCGGGTCTTCAAGACAGTTGGCCATGTAGCATGCCAAATCACTGTCGCTGATCGGTTTGCAAGATGTGAGATGACCATCACCAAAAATCAGATAAGGCTTACCTTTCATGACGCGGGCAACCTGACCTGAAAGAGATTTGAAATAGGCCGTCGGGCGAACAATGGAATATGTCATCCCCGAAGCCACAAGCTCCGCCTCAAACGCCAGTTTGGCATGTTGAAATGCGAGCTCCGGCTTTTGCACACAGATGGCTGACAGCAGAACAAAATGCTTTACACCAAATTTTTGAGCTGCCTTCAGCACGAGACTCTGGGCCTTGTGATCAATCGCCCACGCATCACGCGGCAAACCATTGCGCGATGCCATGCAGGATACAACCGCATCAAAAGCCTCGCCGCAAAAGCCATCACGTTCAACCGAGATTGCATTCGTCACATCGCCCACACGCTGTGCCAAGCCTGCCTGCCTGCCAAAGCCAACAACCTCGTGCCCCCTCGCCAATAACGCGGCACGCGTGGCCCGCCCGATTGTGCCTGTTGCCCCTAACATCAAAATGCGCATTACAAATACCTAGCATGTGAAAGCCAAGCGTCAATAACCAGTAAAGCCTTTCAACCACCTCAAAACTTGTGCTAGGGAAGCGTCAACGTAAATCAAGTCTTGGTAGCTCAGCAGGATAGAGCACCGGTTTCCTAAACCGGGGGTCAGGGGTTCGAATCCCTTCCAGGACGCCAAATTCTAATCCGACACACAACAAGGAATATCCAAGTGGCCTTTCCACCAAACTATAACCAAGAACGTAACAACCGCGCCAAAGCAAAACAGCAAAAAGCGCTGGATAAGCAAAATAAGCGCGATGATAAAAATGCCCAGCGCAAACATGAGGCGCAAGATGAACAGCGCCCTGAAACACAGAAGGACGAATAATTATGGCGAAGAAAGCCAAAACTGCGCCAGATAATTTCGTGATGTTTGATGTGGTCTACGAAGATGGCACCAAATCTTCACGTCGCAAGATCAACGCTGTAGGTTTGCAGAAAGACGAGATCGAAGATTTTGCCCGCACCGAAATCATGACCCAAGACCGCAAGATCGCCGAAATGTCGGGAAAGCCGCGCGGCAATATTAAGGAACTGATGCGCTCGGCTTAACTAGACTTCGCAATTTTGATCATCCAAGCGTAATCGCGATATTTGCTTTCAAATGAAATTGTCATTCCATTTGCATCAGCGGCACTTCGCGCATACGCAATGAGTTCTGGTCGTGGCTTCACATGGAAAATATGAAGCCAGTTAAAAAGAGCGCGACGGAACGACCCTGGCAACCGTGCGCATTGGCCAAAATCAACGATATGCAGCTCCCCACTATCAGCCAGACAGACCAACGCCTGCTCAACAGCGGCTTGCCAATTTGGAATCATCGACAGTGTGTATGAGAAAAATATCCGGTCGAATTTGGCAGTGCCAAAAGCCTTACCTGCCGAGAAGTTGGTAGCATCGGCACAAGCCAACCGAACGCGGCGCTCAAAGCTTGCCCGCATAATGGATGCAGAGGCGCTTTTTAGCATTTCCTCTGAAATATCGAGGCCGTAAAGCCGTGCTGTTGTTGCACGCCGCCCAACACCTATGAGATTGCGCCCAGTGCCACAGCCAACTTCCAGAACACTCCCATTCGCTGGCACGTTAAGCCGATCAAGCAATTGATCGCGCCCAAGTAAATAATAACGCCTCGTCACGTCGTAGAAATGACGCTGGAACCGGTAGATGCCGTCCATCTTGGCACCGTAGCTGACGGTTTCCTCAAGCATTAAATTCATAAATGTGAAAGCCGCCATAGATCGCTGAACGATCTTTTTTTCCGAGGGTGAGAGATAATTTATCTAAATAATCCCACTTGTTCAGTGTCTCACTTGTCACACGGCCTGGCAAAATAGTTTCAACGCCCGCCGTACGAAAGATTACGCGTGCTTGTGGTGCAGCAGCATGACTGATCGCCGACCAAAGCTCATTTAATTGCGCATCAGTCATCCAATCTTGAGCATCAAGAAGCACAATACGGTCAACACTGCCTTTGGGCGCGTGCGCTAGAACGTCAGTCACAGAACCGTGTTGCATGTCGAGATTTGCAGAGGCCTGACGCAGCTTGGCGAAATTCATCTGTTGCAAATAGGGAGGCAACGACCCGCCTGCATCAGGTGCATAGCCGCGATTGAAAGCTTGCCAAGCAAAATAGTTATCTTGGATTGGAAAGCCACAAGCGAGTGTCTCCAATCGCTGCTTTAAAATATCCACCATCTTCTGGCCACCAGCTAGGGCGTCATATTGCGCAGGAGGAATGCCAAGACCAAAAAGCGAGGCGCGTTGCTTGGTGATCCACTTCACCGCTTTTTTCTCGAACAAGGGCGCAATATTTGCGTTGAATACTTCGCGTTGCTCTTCCAAGTTCTTGCATTCAACCACTTTGGAAACGTCGCTACCATATAATTTGGAAACAATATGGCTCACTCCAATAAAGCGGCCCAGCAATCCGAAGCGATAGAAGTTCCGGTCGAATTGTCTGATACGCTTCGCGCCACGCCAATTCCGCTTATCCCAATAGCGCCGTGTTTTCTCGTCCACTTTGCGGGCCAAGTAATGGTCAAAGAGTTTCGAATTCGCACTGTCATCGGCAGCGCCGAAAAATTGATAGAATGAATCCCAATTGGGAAGATTTTGCAATCCAGCGATCTTTAGTTTGACCAAGGCGACATGAGCGTGATTAAGATCAATCGCCGTTACGCGGGCAGGCCCAGCCGTCAAATAGCTCAGCGCGTTGCAACCGCCGGAGGCAATGGTGACGATGTGGTGATGGGACTCGATCTGCATCGCCTCCATATCAACCACCGGGTCTTCCCAGATTTGCGGATAAACGAGACCCTTGAAGGCAAAAGTGAAAACCCGCTCCAATAAGCCGTCGAGTGATAGTCTCGTGCTGCGGTGAACTGCCTTGGAGAGGAGTTGGCTGCTTTGCCCAATATCAGAAGTAAGAGTCATTGTATGTTTCATTATCCCGTTGAGTTTCGGTAAATTATTTCCTGAATATGACAAACGAACAACGAGCAATGGCATCATCCGTCATGCAATTGTCATCAAAATCAGGCGTACCGTGCTCAAGTGGAGCACTGGTGATGAATGCAGAATCAAAATCTTCAAAGCACTATCGCGCCATTTTTATTTCTGATGTGCACTTAGGCACCAAGCGTGCACAAACTGAGGCGCTTTTAGATTTTTTGCGCCACACCAGCAGCGATCAGCTTTACGTGGTTGGTGATTTGATTGACTCGTGGTCGCTAAAGAAGAAATGGATTTGGAACCAGAGCCACAATGATGTGATGCAGAAGTTGCTGCGCAAGGCACGCAAGGGTTCGAAGTTGATTTATATTCCCGGAAATCACGATGAGAATTTTCGCGATTTTGTAAATTTGCGTTTTGGTCGTGTGGCCGTGTTACATGAAACCATTCACGTCTCCGCCACGGGCAAGAAATATCTGGTGCTGCATGGCGACAAATTTGACGGCATTATATATTTCACACCTTGGCTTTCGAAGTTGGGTGATGAAGCTTATGAATGGGCCATTTGGCTGAGCGGCGGGGTGAGCCGTGTGCGTCGCTTTTTTAAAATGCCTTACTGGTCACTCTCGGCCTATCTGAAGTTCAAAGTGAAAAAAGCCGTTGAGTTTCTGGCACGCTTTGAAGAGATTGTAGTGCGTGAAGCTGAAATGCGCGGCTGCCAAGGCGTGATCTGCGGCCACGTGCATACACCGTCAGAACGTATGATCGGCAATATACACTATCTCAATGATGGTGATTGGGTTGAAAGCTGCTCTGCTTTGGTTGAGCACATCGATGGACGGTTTGAGATTATTTACTGGCACAAGGTTGCTGAAGCTGCGGTGTCAAAATCGGTTGAAAAGGCCCAAATGATTATGGGTATTCAAGACGCTTTGGAAATAGCCTGAGGGTATTGCATCGTAACATGTTACATGCTATCTCTAGGTGATGTCTAACGTTAAGAAAAAGCAACCCGCCTCAACTGCCAACCGCATGAATGACTATCGTGCGAGGCTGCGGGCGGCAGGTTTGCGACCTGTGCAACTGTGGTTGCCGGACACGCGCTCTGCTTCATTCGCAAAGAAGGTGCAAAAGCAGTGCCTCGCCATCGCTGCAGATGATCCGGCTGGTCGTGAAATGGATGCTTGGATTGAAAGTACATTTGAGTGGCCTGATCCGTGAAATTCAAACGCGGTGATGTCGTCCTCGCCGCGAGCCCGGGCGACTATGGCAAACCCCGTCCGTGCCTGGTTTTGCAATCTGAATTATTTAGTGAATTAACCTCCGTTACTTTTTGTATGTTGACAACAACATTGCGCAGCGACCATTCGCTTCTGCGCATCACCATTCAACCAAACGCCGAAAACGGCCTGCGCGAGACAAGCCAAATCTCAATTGATAGAATAATGACCCTTCCCAAAATGCGCGTTGTTACAAAAATTGGTGAGCTAGATCAGGATACGATGCTGCAAGTGACACGATCGTTGGCGGTTTTTTTGGGGGTGGGGTAGCTGTTGCCAGTACGCCTAGTTTCTCCGCAAGCGGTGTTGGATTTAACAATTATGGTGAGGGCGGTGTGAGGGAACATTAGATCATCGGCCGATCAGATGGAATCAGTCTCCCTTCCGCCGTCATTCCGGAAAGTTGCGTAGCGCAGCGTAGTAACTTATCCGGAACCCCGCTTTCATTTCACGAGCGCGACGCCCAAAGCGGGGTTCCGGATAAAATGCTTCGCATTTTTCCGGAATGACGGAGTTAGGGTTTTCAGCCGATTTAAACTGATCGCCCGATGCTCTAGATGATCGATTTAAAGTTCTAGGACAGCGGAAATTTCGTCCAAAATCTTCATAAACTGAGATGTCGGAAACCTGAATTCGACGTCTTCGAGTTTCTCGTCTTTGCAACCAAGAATGGCTCCTTCCAACGAAATGAATTGCATATCCTCGACAGTTTTTCCGACTATCTTACTTCTAACAATTCCAAAAATGCGCTCATCGTCATGAGCAAGTGCATCTCTTGCCACTTTTAGTTCTGGAAAGTGCTTTTTGAAAAGATCGGAAATTTTTAACGCCTTTTCGCCTAAGGCCTTTTTGACAAGTTCGTGTTCAAACAATCTAGAAGATGCGTAAAGTCCGAATACTGCCTCTGTCGCATATGAGTGCATTACTAGGAAAAACAGACGATAATCTTTATGCTTTTTCTCATTTAGCGCGGCCAATATGTTTGAGTGAAAAATTTCGATTACACGCGTCGCATGATAAGAACTCACCATATGTGAGTTGAATGAAGATGGGAGCGCAAATTTTACCAGCTCATCTTCCGACTTAATGACGGCCTTCTCCAGACCTTCATTCGGCCCACGAATGGCCAGACGAAACTCCTCGTCATCAAGAAAAGCGCTACCTATTGATTGTCCAATAAGTAGCGCCAGTTTGTCGTCCATGGCCATTTTGGCAGCTAACTTACGCCACCTTCTGCTTCAACTCGCCCTTGGCATAGCGCTTGGCCATTTCGGCAACGGGCAGCACTCTCTTAATTTTTGAAGCCTGTCCAGCCGTGTTGAATTCTTGCAAACGCAACGTCACCAATTTTTGCATTGCTTCCATCGCTGGCTTCAAATATTTGCGCGGATCGAATTCGGATGGATCTTCAGCCATCACTTTGCGGATTGCACCAGTCATTGCCATGCGGTTGTCGGTATCGATGTTGATCTTGCGCACGCCGTGCTTTATGCCGCGCTGAATTTCAGACACAGGCACGCCCCAAGTTGGCTTCATCTTGCCGCCAAACTTGTTGATGATTTCCTGCAAATCTTCTGGCACGGAAGATGAGCCGTGCATCACGAGATGTGTTGATGGCAAGAGCTTATGAATTTCTTCAATCACGTTCATCGCCAATACAGCGCCATCGGGCTTGCGCGAGAATTTATAAGCACCATGTGATGTGCCCATGGCGATGGCCAGCGCATCCACATCAGTTTCTTTGACGAACTTCACAGCTTCTTGTGGGTTGGTCAAAAGTTGGTCATGCGAAAGTTTGCCTTCCGCACCATGACCATCTTCCTTATCGCCCATACCGGTTTCGAGCGAACCCAAAACACCAAGTTCACCTTCAACAGAAATGCCGCCCAAATGGGCCATCTGCACAACCGTCTTGGTTACGCCAACATTGTAATCCCAATCAGCGGGTGATTTTCCATCCGCCGCCAGCGAGCCATCCATCATCACCGAAGTGAAACCAGATTGAATGGCGGTCATGCAGGTGCCGGGTTCATTGCCGTGATCCAGATGCACGCAGATCGGAATGTGCGGATAAATTTCAGTCACCGCATCCATCATATGACGAAGCATGATGTCGTTGGCGTAAGACCGCGCACCGCGTGAGGCCTGAATGATAACCGGAGCATCAAGTTTGTCGGCAGCAGCCATAATAGCCAAAGCCTGTTCCATATTATTGATGTTAAATGCCGGCACACCATAATCATGTTCAGCGGCGTGATCGAGCAATTGGCGAAGGGTAATACGGGCCATTAAAGCATCTCCTGAGTGGGGTTTGGGGATTTCGTTAGAAGCCCGATTAGCGCGGATTTTGCGAGCGCACAAGGATATTGAGGGGCGCACCTCATAGTTTTCAACGGGCCGCTGGTCATGGCCTTAACGCCCTGATACAAAGACCAAATGAACCCCGGAACATCAGTCATTGTAAATCTGTTGGGTGGCGTGGCCCTTTTATTGTGGGGCGTGCGCATGGTGCGAACGGGCATTTTGCGCGCTTGGGGCGAACGCTTAAGGTTTTTTGTCGAGCACCGATTGCGCTCACGCATCACGGGCTTTCTCGCTGGTGCTGCTGCCACTACAATTCTTGGAAGTGGCACAGCCACAAGTTTGATCGTCAGCAACATTGCAGCTTCTGGCGCATTGCCTGTGGCATTAGGTCTTGCCGTTTTGCTGGGTGCAGACACGGGCTCTGCCATCGTCACATCAATATTTGCTTCGGGAATGTCCCTCGCCCTGTGGACATCGCCAATTTTATTAGCGATCGGTTTCATCATTTTCAGTTGGTCAGCAGAAACAAAACCACATAATTTAGGCCGCATTTTTATTGGTCTTGGCCTCGTATTTTTGTCTCTGCATTTAATATCTGCCGCCAGCCAACCCTTGAGCACGGCTACACTTTTTCATGAAGTATTATCCGCATTGGGCCGCGAACCTGTTCTCGGATTTATCGTCGGCGCATTATTAGCTTGGATGTTTCATTCCACATTAGCGGCTATTCTTTTAATTGGTTCGCTTCTCACCAATGGCAGCATGAATGCCGAAGGTGCAATTTATTTTCTACTCGGCATAAATCTGGGCGGGTGTTTTCCGGCTGCCATCGGTGCGCTGGGCCTGCCTGTCGGGGCAAGGCGCATTCCCATTGCAAATCTGCTGTGTCGTGGCGTGCTCAGTGTTGCAGCCCTTGGGTTTGTTGGCCCAATCAACGCCCTTCTTAACACATTACCTGTTTCTGAACTCAACCGCGCTCTAAGCTTTCATCTTGGATTTAATCTGGCCACAGGCCTCATATTTCTGCCCATTACAAAACTCATCGAAGCAATTGTCACGTGGATGCTGCCCGACACTGACACAAAAGACAGCCTTGCTTTGCCCAGATATTTAGATCCAATCTCGCTTTCGTCGCCGCCTGTTGCCTTGGCCAATGCCACGCTCGAAACCGCGCGCATGACCGAAATTCTCGATCACATGTTTGCTACTGCACTTAAAGCCATTGCCGCTGGCAGCAAGGAAACGTTGAAAACAATTGACGAGCTTGATCTGCGTTTAAATTTATTTCAGTCCGCTGTTCAAACTTACCTTGCCGATCTGGCTCAAATGACGCCGCTTTCAAAAGATGAAAGCCGAAGAGCTTTGGAAACCACGCTCTATGTGAGCAATCTTGAACATGCAGGCGATGTGATACAGCTTAATCTGGTCAATCGCATTGGCGTTAAAATTCAGGAAGGGTTGACCTTCACCAGCGAAGAGCAAAAATCATTGGATAGCCTCTGCACTATGATCGCCAATAACATTAAGCTTGCCGCTGCAGTTCTCACCTCACGAGATGTCGAAGGTGCCAAAACCTTGATTGAACAAAAGGATCAATTCCAAGCCATTGAGCGAAGCGTCATTGACGAGCATTTTCGCAAAGGAGCTGGCAACAAAAAAGAAGCTTTGCGCAAAAGCGCATTGTTTATTGATATGATCCGCGATCTGCATAGAATTAATTCGCACATCGTGTCAGCAGGTTATCCTATTGTTGATGAAGCAGGCCTGCTGCGCCAAACCCGGTTGCGCAAAGCCAACACTGAAAAGCGCTGATGACCAAGTTTACACCCATCATTGAAGGCCTTCCCTCCACCGTTCCATTCATCGGCCCCGAAGCGCTCACACGGCGAACGGGAAATAAAATTAGAGCGCGTCTTGGTGCGAATGAATCAGTGTTCGGCCCTTCACCCAAAGTGATCAAAGCCATGCAGGCAGCTGTTTTGGAAAGCTGGGCTTATGGCGATCCTGAGCATCATGATTTGAAAGCTGCTCTTGCGTCGCATCACGGCGTTGCACCGACAAACATAGCCTGCGGCGAAGGCATTGATGGTTTGCTGGGTTTGGTGGTGCGGTTGTTTATTGACTCGGGTGATGTTGTGGCAACTTCACTTGGCGCATATCCCACTTTCAATTTCCATGTGGCCGCATCAGGTGGCAAACTGGTGACCACACCTTATGTTGATGATCATGAGCATCCTGTTTCATTGATCAAGCTCGCGGCAGCAGAAAGCGCCAAGCTTCTATACATCGCCAATCCCGATAACCCTATGGGCACTCACTGGCCCGCGCGCGAAATCAAACACATGATCGACCATCTGCCTGATGATTGCGTGATGTTGTTGGATGAGGCTTATGTCGATTTTGCGCCGGCAGACACAGCGCCCGCCATTGATGTGAACCAAAAAAACCTCCTGCGCTTTCGCACCTTTTCAAAAGCCTATGGCATGGCCGGAGTGCGGGTTGGCTATTGCATCGGCCACCCGGAAATAATTTCTGCTTTCGATAAAGTCCGAAATCATTTTGGAATTTCGCGCATGGCACAGGCAGGAGCAATTGCAGCAATCAAAGACCAAATATATTTGAGGAATGTTTTACGACAGGTCAATCTATCCAAAAGATTTATCTATGAAATTGCGAGGGCTAACGGATTAAAACCCATTCAATCAGCCACCAATTTCGTGACCATCGATTGCGGGCGTGATGGCACTTATGCAAGAGCCATTGTCGACGGCATGCTTGAACATAGCATCTTCATCCGCATGCCCAGTGTAGCACCGCTTAATCGTTGCATTCGGGTATCTGGCGGAAACAAAAAAGACCTCGACCAATTGGCCAAGGCCCTTCCGAAAGTGTTGAAAGCGTTAAGCTAATTACTTTGCAGCCAGCTTTGCTGCAATAGCGGCAACATGCTTGCCTTGGTAATGTGCAGCTTCAAGATCCTGCTTCGAAGGTTGGCGCGAGCCATCTCCGCCTGTCGTCATCGATGCGCCATAGGGTGAACCGCCCTTCAGTTCATCGTGCCCCGTTTGGCCAGCATAAGAATAGGGCAATCCAACAAGAACCATGCCGTGATGCAACAACACAGTGTGGAACGAAAGGATAGTCGCCTCTTGTCCACCATGTTGCGTTGCTGCTGATGTCATGGCTGAACCTACCTTGCCGACCAACGCGCCCTTGGCCCAAAGACCACCCGTCTGATCGATGAAGTTTTTCATCTGGGCCGTCATCATGCCATAGCGTGTGCCCGTTGCAAAAATGATGGCGTCATAATTCGGCAGCTCATCAACCGTGGCGATTTCAGCTTTCTGGTCCATTTTATAATGCATGGCTTTTGCGGTTTCAGCTGGCACCAATTCAGGCACGCGCTTCACATGCACGGTGGCACCAGCTTCCTTGGCACCTTCTGCAGCAGAATAAGCCATGGCTTCCATGTGGCCCCAGGCAGAGTAATAAAGAACGAGAACTTTGGTCATTGTATTTTCCTATATTGTTGCAGTTTCTAATAATGCTTTGAGATCGATACGCGCATTCATCATTTTCAGTTTGCCATCTGGTTCGCGCGGCCAATCTTTTTCCGCGCGGTCCCAATAAAGTTCCACGCCATTTTCATCAGGGTCACGCAAATACAGCGCATCGGAAACACCATGATCCGCAGCGCCGTCTAATTCACGCCCGCTCTGCAACACGCGCTTGAAGGCATTAGCAAGATCAACACGCGTTGGATACAAAATGGCGGTATGATATAGGCCTGTTGTGCCGGGTGCGGGCGGGCTGCCGCCTTTGCTTTCCCATGTGTTCAGGCCAATGTGATGATGATAACCACCAGCGGAAATAAAAGCCGCTTGATCACCATACATTTGTTGCAGTTCAAAACCCAGAACACCACAGTAAAAATCCAGCGATCTTTTGAGATCAGCGACTTTCAAATGCACATGCCCAATGTGGGTTCCTGGTGGAATGATAAAATCTTGTTTTGTCATTGCGAAACCTAATGTAACTAATATTGTTACTTTAAATAGTTCAACGCAACAGAAATTTCAAGTTCTATTTGAAAGTGTGGATAGTGAGTGGCTTAAGTCTTGTGCCCAGAGCCCATAAGACGGCATGAATAGAACGTTCGGAGAGCCTTCATGTCCAAAAAACCCAACTATGTCGCCCCACCAAATTTTACCATCATTGACCACCCGCTGGTGCAGCATAAATTGACTTTAATGCGCGATAAGAACACACCAACAGCGGTGTTCCGCCAATTACTGCGCGAAATATCTTTATTGATGGCATACGAAGTGTCTCGCGATTTGCCTATGACGACCCAGAAAATCGAAACTCCTGTTGCGCCAATGGATGCGCCTATTATTAAGGGCAAAAAACTGGTGATCGTGTCGGTGCTGCGCGCGGGCAATGGGTTGCTGGAAGGCATGTTGGATTTAATCCCTTCGGCGCGTGTGGGCCACATCGGCCTTTACCGCGACCCCAAAACGCTTCAGCCTGTTGAATATTATATGAAAGTTCCAGAGGATATTTCTGAACGCCGGACCATTGTGGTTGATCCTATGTTGGCAACGGGTAATTCAGTTTCAGCCGCCGTCAAACGCCTCAAAGAAAAAGGTGCCAAAGATATTCGCCTTGTCACTTTGCTTGCAGCACCAGAAGGCGTCATGCATTTCCACGCAGAACATCCAGATGTGCCGTTTTATACAGCAGCACTCGACTCGCACCTCAATGACCACGGCTATATTGTGCCTGGCCTGGGCGACGCAGGAGACCGGATGTTTGGGACAAAATAAACGTCCCATTAAGCATGGATTGGATTTCATAAAATCTTAAAACTTAACGCAAGGATTGCCCAGCTACTGTGAGGCCAACACAGTTAGGGTTTGTTGCGTTTATGGTCGGGCACAAGGCAAATACAAAATCGAACACCTTACGCCGCGCTGATGGAAGCCCGCGCCGCGTGCTTTATGCCGAGGATCAAACCACATCGCGCATCATTACGACGGCCATGCTCAAATGCATGGGCTTTGAAGTTGATGCGGTTGAAGATGGCGAACGCGCATTAGAACATGCCCGTCATGACAATTACGATGTCATTCTACTCGATATTGAAATGCCCATCATGGACGGTGTGACGGCTGCCCGCTCGATCCGCGCAGATTTAGCACATTGTAATGGCACGCCAATCTTGGCGCTTTCAGCTTTCTTGGCGGACTCAACTGAACACACCAAATGGCGCGATGCCTTTGACAGCGCTGTGCCAAAACCCGCCAACACCAATGAACTTAAAGCCGCGATGCATAAGGCATTAGCCCACAAAGATTCAAAACCAATCGTTTCTCGCAGTCTGGGCGATGCTCAAACTAAAGAAATCGCTCCCACAGGCGATATGGCTGTGGCCCTTCGCGGCGCACTTTCAATTGGTGCTTGGAAAAGGCTGTCGGCCACAGCAGCAGAAGAAATGCGCCAACTGACCTTTACGATGGGCGCTGGGTTTGAAGCAGCAGAACCTGAAACGATCAAGCATTGCGCGCACGCGATTAAAGGTTTGGCGATCAATTTCGGCGCAAAGGAGATTGGATCGTTAGCACACGAAATACGCGACACACAGAATGTGAAATTGTTGAGTGTAATGTTGGCTGAAATATCAGCATGGGAAAAAGCCAGCTAAATCTGGGCTTCTTCCAAAAACGAATAATCCTAAATTTATTTCGTGACTGGCGTTATTACGTCACGATTTTCCAATGCACTTAACATCTTCAAAACTTCGGCCAATTCTGGGCTGATGCGTGGTGCTCGCTTGGATGATTGTGGTTGTTCTGATTTATTCATAATGTAAATCCCTATTTTGCAACCGTCATAAAGCGTTAAACTTAAGAACACCCTAAAACCTAACGACTGAATAAAACTGGAATGAGTGTTTCATCTGGCGTTCATGTGGCGAATTTGCGCGTTACAAAAATGCCATGGTTTATGGTTAATGAAAATTGAAGTGACAGATTGGGAATAAACGATAATCTAATTCTGTAATGTCACTGGTGGCAATTCGCCCAAAGCGCAAAATGGAGGAGTAAGTCTATGATCTCAAAGATTTCGCAAGGTATTTTAGCCGGAACCGTGGTTTTGGCCTTGGGCGCGGGCGTTGCTTATGCCGCTTTAGCGGGTGATGATGCCATTAAAGCACGGCAAGCCTGCATGAAGGCCAACGGTGCCTCGATGGGTGTAATGGTTCCTATAATCAAGGGTGAGAAGCCTTATGATGCGGCAGCCATTGAAGCTGCACTCACCAAAGTTGACGCAGCTTGCGCCACTTGGAACGATGCATTTCCAGATGACAGCAAAACCAGTACAGCTTTGAAAACCCGCGCTAAGCCCGAAATCTGGTCGAACCGTAAGGGTTTTGACGATGCTGGTAAGGTTTATTACACCGCTTTCACAGCTTTGAAGGCCACCAAAGATGAAGCTGGTTTCAAAGCCGCTTTTCCGATGTTGGGCAAAGCCTGTGGAAGTTGCCACGAAAATTTCCGCGCTCCGGAAAAATGAGACTGAAGATTTTTAGCAAACGTAAGTTAAAGGCCCTGACACTCGTCGCAGTGTCAGGGCTTTTGGTATTTTGGGTGGCCTCTGCACCCCACCCATTTGTGACCACCAATATTCCGGCTCACACGGCCAATCTCGAAAATGGCAAACTGCTTTATAATATTGGCGGCTGCATTTCATGCCACGCGTCTGAGGCTGATGCGGCAGTGCCTGCAGGCGGCAAGCCTCTGACAACACCCATCGGTGTTCTTTATCCGCCAAACTTGACACCTGATCTTGAGACTGGATTAGGCAAATGGAGCAATGTTGATTTTGTCAACGCAATGCAAAAAGGTCTGCACCCAGACGGCGCACATTTGATCCCAGCATTTCCTTACACATCTTATGCCCACATGAAGGTGGAAGATGTGCTCGACATTAAAGCCTATCTGGATAGCTTGGCCCCTGTCAAAAATGCAACCAAGCCAGATGAGGTTTTTGCCCTGCCCGTTGTTCGCCGTGGCCTTGGCATTTGGAAGTGGATTGGGCTTGATGAGGCAAAATTCGTTGCCGATGCCAATCAGACGCCAAACTGGAACCGTGGCGCATATCTCGTCAACGGTCCCGGCCATTGCAGCGAGTGCCACACACCGCGCACCCTGTTCATGGCCAGCGACACCTCAAAAATGTTCCAAGGCGGCCCACATCCTGACGGCAAAGGCAAAGTGCCATCGCTACGCGATCTTGCAGGGCGCGGCCGTTACAAGGATGCAAAAGACTTAGTCCTTGCTTTCCAAAACGGCGAAGAACTAGGCTACGATAAAATGAGCTCCGGCGGCATGGGCGAAGTGCG
>JAYTUV010000077.1:0-23970 GCA_043744395.1 Aestuariivirga sp. | reverse complement strand
TCCTTGCGAAGGCAAGGATCCAGCTTTTTTCCTTGTAGCTGATGGAGAAAGCTAGATTCCTGCCTTCGCAGGAATGACGGAGCTGGGTGGAGAATGCGTGACGCAAAAATCTTTGCCCATTTGCCATTTCCAACCTGATATGACACTCTCATAAGAACCCTCGGAGCCCCCACCCCATGTCCCCCACCCTCGCAGGCCGCGTTCACCTTCCCAACATCGGGCCCGCCATCGTGCGCGTTGACGTTGATCGATTGACAGACATCACCGCCATCTTCCCCACCATGCGCGATCTCTGTGAAATGAAAAATCCGGCAGAGGCGCTGAAAGCCGCAGAGGGAAAATCCATCGGCAAGCTGCAAGACATTCTCGCAAACGCCACCCCCACCACGCGCGACATTTCCAAACCTTGGCTCCTTGCCCCCATCGATCTGCAAGCCATCAAGGCCGCAGGTGTCACCTTCGCGGTGTCGATGCTCGAGCGCGTGATCGAAGAAAAAACCCGAGGTGATGCCGCCGCCGCAAATGCCATCAGAGGCACGATCAATAACCTCGTGGGCGGAGATCTGCGGAAATTAAAGCCCGGCTCAAAAGAAGCAGCGGACCTTAAAGACACACTCATGAAACAAGGCGCATGGAGCCAATATCTCGAAGTGGGCATTGGCCCCGACGCCGAGATTTTCACCAAAGGGCCTGTGCTCTCGGCGGTCGGCTGCAATATGGATGTGGGAATACATCCCAAATCATCTTGGAATAATCCAGAGCCTGAAGTGGTGATGGTCGTCGCCTCAACGGCCAAAATCATCGGCGCAACTTTGGGCAATGATGTGAACTTGCGCGATGTTGAAGGCCGCTCGGCCCTGCTGCTGGGCAAAGCCAAAGACAATAATGCCTCAACCAGTATCGGCCCCTTCATTCGCTTCTTTGATGGAGCCTTCACCTATGAAGATATTTGCAAAGCCGAACTTTCAATGAAAGTCACAGGCCTTGATGGCTTTGTCATGAGCGGCCATTCCAATATGAGCGAGATCAGTCGCTCACCCGCCGATATTGTGGCCCAAGCCATCAATGAACATCATCAGTACCCTGATGGATTAGTGGTGTTCTGCGGCACCATGTTTGCGCCTGTGGATGACCGAGGTGTCAAAGGCAAAGGCTTCACCCACCACACAGGCGACATCGTCGAAATCTCAACGCCGCTCCTTGGAACTCTGAGCAACCGCGTTATGCCAACAAACAAAGCCGAGCCTTGGAACTTTGGCATAGCTGACTTGATGCGCAATTTGAGCAGGCGGGACCTGCTATAAATAGATTTCCAAATCCGCCAATCCCTTGTTATAAGCCGCCAATGTTGGGGGACGGCAATGTATAAATTCACGCGTTTGATATCGATCTGCTTGGCCATTTTTTGCCTGAGCTCAACAGTTGTTACCGCGCAGGAAACCGCCGTTGCGCCAACTCCAATACAACCTCTCAATCTCAACGATATTCCCGTCATCACTCGCCTTTTGCCGCCTTTTGTTTTGAAGGAAGACGATAAATACAAAGGCTTCTCGGTCGAGCTTTGGCAAGCCATCGCCACCCAGATTAAAGCCACTTCGCATTTTGTCGAAAAAGCCAACATCAAAGAAATTCTTGGCGGCATTCGGTCGAGTGAGGGTCAAGTGGCCATAGCCGCTATCTCCATCACATCTGCACGAGAACAAGAATTTGATTTTTCACAACCCATGTTTGAATCAGGTTTGCAGATCATGGTACGCGCCGAAAATAGTGGTGGCTTTAGTGTCTGGCAAATTTGGAACATTCTCTCAACGGGAGCTATGCCTTTCCTATTGACCCTAATGGCAGCGTTGATCATTGTTCCTGCACATTTGGTTTGGTATGCTGAACGCCGTGGCGAAAGCCATTTTATTTCACAAAGCTATTTCCCCGGAATTTGGCAAGCCGCTTGGTGGTCAATTGGCGCCGTTGCTGGCCAACAGCCTGATAGCCCCGCATCCAAATGGGGTCGTATCTTGGCTGCCTTAGCTATTTTGGTTTCCATGGTGTTCATGTCCTATTTTCAAGCCACAATAACATCAGCACTCACCATCCAAACCTTGAAGGGCGACATCAACGGCCCAGAGGATTTGGCAGGCCGCAAAGTGGGAACCACCACAGGCAGCACCGCCGCCCTCTATCTGAAAACATTGGATGTAACTGCAACGGAATTTTCGAAAATCACAGAAGCCTTCACTGCTTTGGAAAACAAACAACTCGATGCTGTCGTCTTCGATTCGCCTGTGTTACTTTACTATGCCGCCACCCAAGGCCGAAACAAAGTGCAAATCGTAGGCCCAATGTTAAAAAAAGAAAATTATGGAATTTTGTTTCCGCGCGGTTCAGCTTTGCGCAAACCTGTGAATGAAGCGCTGCTCACCTTGAGCGAAAATGGAACTTACGATTCACTTTACACAAAGTGGTTCTCCGCCACGCAGTCAGGAGCTGCCGGTCAATAACGATCAGCGCATCCTATCGCTGTAAGTCCCAAACACCCGATCCCAAAACAACGTGGTCACTCCAAAATTAAATTTGTTATTTCCGTAGTGATGAATCGCGTGGCCGCGTTTGAGTTTACGAATGAACCCAAATTTACTCTGCTCAGCATGATGCACAATAAAATGCACCGATGAAAAAGCCAGATACCCCGCCATCAACCCAACAAATGGAAAACACCCAGCATATCCCCCAAACAAATAGACCGAGGGCAAATATCCCAAAACTAAAATCAACGTGAAAGATACTATCGTCGGTTGACCAATCAAATCATGCGCATCTGCATGATGCGCCATGTGAAGCGGCTTCACGCCCGGCACATGATGAAACACATATCGGTGCATTAAATATTCAACCAGCGTCCAAATCGCATAGCCTAATATCAACAGCGCCGGCCCATACCACCAAACTTCATGCCGCATTCCCCATGCCCCGATGCTCAGCGCGATAATGATGAAAACCGGATAAGCATAAAAATCCAGCATGAACGTAAAAGGCGTCATGCGACTTGAAAACAGACTCGACACAAAATCGTAAGTCGAGCGACCATAGTGCTCAACTTTTTGGATCATCGCGGAATTATTGATCATCAATCACCCTCGTTGAAAAAATTCAACCTCCGCCCCCATCATCAATTTGGACAAAGAAAGCGATATTTCTGTGGCAAGATTTTTAGAAGCTCAACAGTA
Source organism: Aestuariivirga sp. (assembly GCA_043744395.1). Taxonomy (GTDB): domain Bacteria; phylum Pseudomonadota; class Alphaproteobacteria; order Rhizobiales; family Aestuariivirgaceae; genus Aestuariivirga. The sequence continues at coordinate 20,749 of JAYTUV010000077.1, read as the reverse complement.
GCTTGAATTCAACCTACAAAAGCGCGCTCAACGACAAAATTTCCCGGAGTGTTGTTTGACCCCTCTTTAAAGCCCAGTGGCTCCAATATGTCTTTCACATCCTTGATCATCCCAACAGAGCCGCACATCATGATACGGTCGTGTTGAGCATCAAACGCTGGAATATCCAAAGCTGCAAAAAATTCGCCTGAAGCAATCAAATTTGTAATGCGACCAATGTGGTTGGAAGACTCGCGCGTTGTCGAAGCAAAATGCATCAGCCGCTGCGATGCGTCCTCTCCCACCAGTGGGTCTTGGCGCGTGGCCAAAACGCTATCAAATCCATATTGCAATTCACCAACTGTGCGGCATGTGTGAGTTAAAATTACATTTTCAAATTTCTCATATGTTTCAGGATCGCGGATTAACGACACAAAAGGCGCAATGCCCGTCCCCGTTGAAAGCATAAACAGGCGCTTCCCCGGAACCAGCGCATCATTCACCAATGTACCAGTGGTCTTTGACTTCAACAAAATCTCATCGCCGACTTGTATTTTTTGCAAGCGCTCAGTCAATGGCCCATCTGGCACTTTTATTGAGAAAAATTCCAAACTCTCATCCCAGGCTGGGCTGGCGATAGAATAAGCCCGCATCACTGGCTTAGTATCATCGGGCAAACCCAACATCACAAACTCGCCTGACCGAAAACGAAGGCTCTGCGGTCTGGTCACGCGAAAGCGAAACAAGCGGTCAGTATAGTGTTGCACTTCAAGCACACGTTCAGAGTGAATGTTCGTCATATAAGCACCGTTCTTTATAAAGAACGACAATTAAGTAATTCCGAACGACTTTGCAAGCGACTTTTGCAATTACCAAAGCCTTGACACAAATCTGGCACCAGCGCAGTTTAGCAATTCCAAAGCACCCATCAGGAACAACAACCATGACACTGAAATTAAAGCTCTTTTTGGCTACGTTAATCTCTTGCACAATGTTTGGAGCACAAGCTCAAGCAGCCTCATGCGGCAACACTGCTGGCGGTTTTGGGGCGTGGAAAAACGAATTCGCAGCCCAAGCCAAGGCAGGCGGCATTGGTGCGAAGGGCCTTTCCGCCCTCGCAGGAACCACCTATTCAACCGGAACAATCTTTGCCGATCGCAACCAAAAGAGCTTCAAACTTTCCCTTTCCGCCTTCATGGCCAAGCGTGGCGCAGCTGGAATCGTCGCCCGAGCCAAGAGTTTGAAGCGAGCTAACGCCGCACTTTTTGCCTCGCTTGAAGCGCGTTACGGTGTGCCCCCCGGTCCCATCCTTGCGATCTGGGGCATGGAAACAGGTTTTGGTGCCGTCACCGGAAATCAACCCACTGTCTCCGCCGCCGCAACTTTGGCTTATGATTGCCGCCGCACAGCCTTCTTCACCGAGCAGTTGATGGCCGCTTTAAAATTGGTTGACAGCGGTGCCATGTCTCCTGCCACACGCGGGGCAATGCACGGCGAAGTCGGCCAAACCCAGTTCATGCCAAAAAATATCATACTCTACGGCGTCGGCGGACGTAACCTCAATAATAAAAACGATGCCCTCGCCTCCACCGCCAACTTCCTCAAAGGCCACGGCTGGCGCGCTGGCAGTGGTTATCAACCCGGCGAAGCCAACTTCAGCGCGATCCAAGGTTGGAACGCCGCCACGGTTTATCAGCAGGCTATTGCGATTATGGGAAAGCAGATTGATGGGTAGGTTCACACTCGCGTGAACTTACCCTCATCTTTAATATAATCTTAAATTTCCCTTCTCCAATATGGGGAATGCTGATTTCATTCCAAAACGACCAATGCAAAAACCAAAAACTTCGCTTGGCCGAAGTCCTAAGCGCGCTGACATATGCGCTCGACATCACCGAGGGCCAACCACAAGGCCACTCTGTGCGCTGCTGTTGGATCGGGCTTTTGATTGCCGAAGAACTCAAGCTCAACGACGAACAGACTTGGGAGCTCTATTACACACTATTGCTCAAAGACCTTGGCTGCAGCAGCAATGCCGCGCGGGTGTGTGAGCTTTATCTCGCAGATGATTTGAGCTTCAAAAAAGATTTCAAATTGGTGGGTGGCAGCCTGCCTCAAGCCTTGCGCTTTGTCATGTCGCACACAGGTTTGCAAGCAGGCATGGCAGAACGCTTTCGTGCCATCATCAACATTTTCCAAAACGGTGGCGAGATTTCCCGCGAACTCGTTGAAACCCGTTGCACCAGAGGCGCCGACATTGCGCGCCAAATGCGTTTTAGCGAAGCGGTGGCGCAAGGCATCCATGACCTCGATGAACATTGGGACGGCAGTGGCAAACCCCAAGGCAAAAAAGCCCAAGATATTTCGCTTTATGCGCGCATCGCTCTTCTGGCTCAGATCGTTGATATTTTTCGTATGTCAGGTGGCGAAGATGCAGCCCGCAAAGAAATCGAAAACCGCGTCGGCGCTTGGTTTGATCCAGCACTTGTAAAAGCGTTCAAGGCTGTAGCGGCGCGACCATCATTCTGGGATGCGATGGAAGATGATGATTTACGCTCGTCAATCCTCGAACTCGAACCCACAAATTCGGCAATCAATTTTGATGAAGACTATCTCGATGACATCGCCAAGGGTTTTGCCCAAGTGGTCGATGCCAAAAGCCCCTTCACCAAAGGCCACAGCGAACGTGTGGCTTTATTTACCGATATGATCGCTGAGGAACTGAAACTCACCGCACCACACCGCCGCTGGCTCAAACGTGCCGCCCTTCTTCACGACATTGGTAAGCTGGGCGTGAGCAATTCGATCCTCGATAAGCCCGCCAAGCTAGATGATGCCGAATGGGTGTCCATGCGCAACCACGCAACAGAAACCGAAACGATCTTGTCTCGCATATCTGTTTTCAAAGAAATGGCCCCCATCGCCGCCGCACATCATGAGAAGCTGAATGGCAAAGGCTATCCAAAAGGCATGAAGGGCGATGACATCGCATTCGAGTCCCGTATCCTCGCAGTGGCCGATATTTTCGATGCTCTCACTGCAGAACGCCCCTACCGAAAAGCCATGCCCGTGGCCAAAGCCTTGGCCATCATGAGTGAAGATGTTGGCACCGCGCTTGACGGCAATTGTTTCGCCGCACTCCAACGCGCGTTAGAAAAAATCAATTCCAGCATTGCAGCATAACAAACTCACGCCCAATCCAAAACAACCTTGCCACAGCTCCCCTGCTTCATCAGGTCAAACCCCAAAGCATAATCTGCCGCCTTCATGCGGTGCGTAATCACCTTGCGCACATCCAATCCTGATTGCAGCATGGCAATCATTTTATACCAAGTCTCAAACATCTCGCGGCCATAGATGCCTTTGATAGTCAGCGCTTTAAAAATAATCGCATTCCAATCAACGGGCATTTTTCCAGAAGGAATGCCCAGCATCGCAATCTTGCCCCCCATAATAAGATGCTTGGTCATTTGTTCAAAAGCCGCTGGAGCGCCAGACATTTCAAGCCCCACATCAAACCCCTCGCGCATACGCAGCTTATCCATCTCGCTGCGCAAATCTTGACGTGACACGTTAACAGTCACAGCGTCTGTAACTTGATTGCAAAGCTCAAGGCGGTAATCATTCACATCCGTCACCACCACATGCCGCGCACCCACATGCCGGCACACAGCAGCAGCCATAATCCCAATGGGCCCAGCACCCGTAATCAACACATCTTCACCAATCAAATCAAACGAAAGTGCTGTATGCACAGCGTTGCCAAGCGGATCCAAAATCGCGCCAATCTCATCATCAATTTCATCCGGCAAATGAATGGCATTAAATGCCGGAATTTTTAAATATTCAGCAAAAGCGCCGGGCACATTCACACCCACACCTTTCGTCTCCGGATCAAGATGAAAATGCCCCGCTCTGGCCATACGGCTTTTCATGCCAATCAAATGACCTTCACCAGAAACCCGGTCTCCCACTTTCACCGTGCGCACATGGCTCCCCACCTCAACCACACGCCCGGCAAATTCATGCCCCACCACCATTGGCACGGGAATCGTTTTTTGCGCCCATTCATCCCATTTCCAAATGTGAAGATCAGTGCCGCAAATTCCCGTCTTGGCCACTTTGATCAGAATATCATCAACCCCAATCTGAGGCGTTGGCTCATCGCGCAACATCAAGCCCTCTTTGGCTTCGGCTTTAACGAGCGCCCGCATCAGATCACTCTCAATTCTTGGGCCGCTTGCGTAAATGCAGCGATGGCCGTTTTGATATGTTCAGGTGTATGCGCCGCAGACATTTGGGTGCGAATGCGCGCCCCACCTTTGGGCACCACGGGGAAGAAAAATCCAGTCACATAAATCCCCAATTCATAAAGCCGTGCAGCCAGTTTTTGTGCGATTTCAGCGTCCCCCAACATCACAGGAATAATCGGATGTTCACCCGCTAAAAGTTTAAACCCAGCGGCGCTCATCCCAGCACGAAACGCAATAGCATTCTCATTCAACCGCACCCGCAAATCATCTCCAGCCTCCGCCAGATCAATGGCCTTGTGCGATGCAGCCACGATGGCAGGCGGCAGTGCGTTCGAAAACAAATACGGCCGCCCCCGTTGGCGCAACAAATCAACAACAGGTTTTGAAGCCGCCACATAGCCCCCCATTGAACCACCCAAAGCTTTACCCAAAGTACCTGTGAGAATATCAACTTTCACGCCCGAACGCGCTGGTGTTCCGCGCCCCTGTGGCCCGGTAAATCCCGTGGCATGGCAATCATCCACCATGATCAATGCGTCATATTTATCTGCAAGCACGCGAATGTCTTTGAGGTTGGCGTAATAACCATCCATCGAAAACACACCGTCCGTCACAATGATGATGCGCCGCGCATTGGCTTCTCGCGCCGCCTTCAACTGCGTTTCCAAATCACCCATATCACTATTGGCAAACCGAAAGCGCTTGGCCTTCGAAAGCCTAATGCCGTCGATGATGGAAGCATGGTTCAAGCTGTCAGAAATAATCGCATCTTGTCCTCCAAACAGCGGCTCAAACACCGCACCATTGGCATCAAAGCAAGCCGCAAACAAAATCGAATCCTCCATCTCCACATAGTCGGCAATGCGCGCTTCCAGTGCCCGGTGCAAATCCGTGGTTCCACAAATGAACCGCACCGAAGCCATGCCCAATCCATGTGTGCCAAGCGCGTGCTGAGCCGCCTCGATCAATACCGGATGATTGGCCAGACCAAGATAATTATTGGCACAGAAATTCAAAACCTGACGACCACCCGCCACACCAATCTGTGGCGCTTGTGCAGAGGTAATCTCACGCTCAATTTTCCAAAGCGACTGCGCTTTAATGGCTTCAAGTTCTTGGCCAAGTGATTGCAGAAACTCAGACATAATAAAACTCCGTTGCGAGCGATATGATACCTCATTTGGTGCGGTGCAATCTGTAAAATTTGTTCACCGCATCAAATGAATGGGAGATGAACAAGACGCTCAGTTCATGTTCAAGTTTCATCATTCAATGAGAAGCCCCCAAGTGAGTAAAAGGATTCCAACATGACACATTCAAATTTCGAGACTGCGCTCAACCGACGTAATTTGCTCAAATCTTACATCGTGCCAGCGCTTGCCATTACTGTTGTCACGGGTGTCATGGCAGCGCCAGCCGAGGCTCGGTCGCCATCTTATCGGGAAGGTTTCTTTGCAGGCACAGCCGCAGGCCGCAAAGATGGCTACACTGATGGTTACAAGGGTGCCTATTTGCAGTCCTATATTGATGAACTGATTAATGGCAGCGCGTCACGTAGTATGAGACCAGTTCAGAATGATTATGCAATTGGCTATAAGCGCGGTTATAAAATCGGCTACCGCAAAGGTTACTATTCCGGCGAACAAGCGGGCAACCATGACGGTTCTCAAGACGCCCAAGATTGGAAGCAAAAGCTACGCGATAGAATGCGCCGCTGCATGCAAACTGGGGTTTGCCCGCAATAGATCAATCTGACTTTTGACGGAATCGTCAAAAGTCAGATAAATTGATCGAAAACAATAATTGAGGGCGCTTTTGATGTTTCCATGAAACATCAAAACGCTTTAGAATTTGAAAACTCTGCGGGAGTATTCTATCCCTCAGTTCACCCAAACCTCTCAGCACTCGCCCGCTTCCAAAAAACGTCATAAACACCTCCACCCTTCTGGAAATATGATAGGGCCGCAAACCAGTTGGTGAAGTCATTCCAGCGGCAGCCAGCATTTCAGCCAGAGACTTAATGGTTTCATGATGAAAGTTTTTAACGCGCTCGGCTTTCGATGGCACGACAAGGGCCCGTTGTCGCATCGGGTCCTGCGTCGTCACCCCCGTTGGGCAATGACCTGTGTGACAGGATTGAGCTTGGATGCAACCAATTGCGAACATAAAGCCACGCGCCACATTGCACCAATCCGCACCAAGCGCAAAAGCGCCCGCCATATCAAATCCTGTTATAATTTTTCCAGCACAACCCAGTTTTATTTTATCACGAAGCCCTGCCCCCACTAAAGCCGCATTCACAAATGCTAAGCCGTCACGCAGCGGCATGCCAATATTGTCGATAAATTCAGCAGGGGCCGCACCCGTGCCGCCCTCTTTGCCGTCAACCACAATAAAATCCGGGTAGTGTATCAGTTTGAAATTTCATCGCCGCGCTTTTTGTAAGCCTTAGGCCGTCCAGCCTTTGGTGCAACTTCGTCCATCTTGGCAACTATCGTTTCCCATGACCAGAGCGTGTCTGTGAGATTAGCAGCCATAGCAGGGGTGACGCGCAAGGATTTGTGAATGCGAATCCAGTTATACCAGACAGTCCAAATCGCCACCATGTGAACATGGCTTTCAAATTTTTTGCTGAACGCATTGGTTAGGCGAGTGAAGCGGCGATTGTGCATCCGCATGGTGAGGTTGTTGCGTTCAATGTAAGAGGTTGAAACGTGCTTGGCATCTGGCTCACCTTCAATGCGGTGCTTTTGAGTGCCGATGCATTCAGCAGGGCTATATTTGCCTTTGAAGTTTTCGGGCGAATTGCCGTAAACTTTGTGCAGTACGGCATAATCAACATCGCCACCAAATGCGCCTTCTACAGCTTGCAGATAGGCTTTGTGTCCATCTGTTGTGAGTTGAACGCGATTGGCAAGGCGTGAGCGCAAATCGTCCATGAATGCCATTGCATATTCGCCATCACGGCCACCAACTAACCAAGACACAATCAACTTGCTATCGGCATCAATGCCAGTCCATGTCCAAGTGTCGCCCGCACCTTCAACAGGTGTTTTCATCGCGGCAACATTCTTTTGCTTCGCAGCGGTGAAACTCCAAATTTCGTCGCACTGGATGCGCTTGGCAGTTACGCCCATCACATTTTCATCATGAAATGTTGAGCAGAACTTCCCAGCATCAATCAAGAGCTTTGCCACTGTGTTGATCGACACATCGGCAAGGCGCGAAACCGAGCGCATAGACGAACCCTCGCAGAGCATGTTTAGCATTTGGGCGCGGGCTTTGACGGACAATTTGTTCATGCTCATAATATATGAACTTTCTTACTTAGCAGTCAAGCATTATTTTCAGTATTTAAAAGTCTTGGCTTAAACTGAACAATAGTCGATTCAAGATGTCCTTTGGGTAACCCACAAAGTTGTTCAATATCCGATGGATTCAAAGCGAGTGCATCTGCTATTTCAGATTTCGACTTGATCCCGTTGTCCAAAAGAAGTCGTATTGATTCATTGATTACGTTGGGCTGGCGAACCAAAAATTTATCATCTAACGGCTCACTCTTGCGAATGCCCCGCGCATTAAGTTGCCTCATTAAATAGCCAAGCTGATCGGAATTTAATATCCCCAAATCTTTGCAGCGATATGCCATAGCAGCAATAGAGACACCCCATTTTTCTTTCAAAAATAAAAAATGATTCAGTGATGTTCCCAAAACATCACGGCTAAACGTTTCCTGCGGCATTAGAAAAGCGCTGGCAAATCTATTTGCTTGTTTTTCAATGAGTGCAAGATTTTCGGATGTCAATTCGACGCTAGAGTGCAAAAGCACATGCGCCAACTCATGGCACAAATTATATTCATTTCTAGGGCCGCTAACTACATCTGCGGAATATAAAACATAAGGTCTCCCGAACTGCCAGCACGATACGGCATCCATATCTTCGCAGCCAACAGATTCCCGTGCCAACAAAATTCCATGGTTTTCCATAATTGCAGAAACGTCAAGAAGTGGGCCGCGCCCAAGTTTCCAATGATCTCGCAGTGTGTCGGCGGCTGTTTCAATTTGATCTACATCGCTAGAGTTTGGATCAAACTCTAAATGTGGAAGCGACAATTCGGGCAAATCAACAAAATTGCTCACATATGCAACTATATCGTGAAGCCATTCCATCCGCCTAGCAATCCGTTTTCTATGGTGGGCTTCCATTCTCTTTAGCCCACGCCAAAATGGTGTAATTCCGTTTGCAGACCTATCTTTTGGTGAAACAAAAAATGACGGCGGCAACTTTGTAATAACAATGATATTGCGCATTGTTTCTCCACTTGGAGTCAACAAGCCATTTTCGAATCGTGCTAACGCCTGACGCGATACACCCAACATTTCCGCAAAAATTTCTGGCTGAAATCCGCTCGCTTCTCGGGCCTCCCTAATTCGCTCTGGAATAGGTTTAGACAGATTCCCCCTGTCTTTTGGAATCGAGCCAATCATAATAATTACGCGCCTGTCTTTTTGTCTTTTGACTTTTCAAGGGCATCAGCCAAATGCTCTTTAAGTTTCACTTTATCTTTTGGATCGGGAACTATGGATGCAACAGGAACATGCCCTGATGCAGTCACCTGCTTCAAAACATCAATGTGACCGACATAAACGTCCATATCTGCGGCGGGGGAAACCCAACACAAGTGCGCAAGCTGTTGATCAACCCCGACGCGGTATATCATCCAAGAGTAGATTTTCGGGATAGCTCTGATGATCTTGCCGAAATCTGTTTTTTCGGGCTCCCATGCGAATAAATCTGTCTGCAATTTAATGCGTATGTCCTGCCGACTCTCAGTTTCATCGGGAAAGCTGTTGGCATCATTGGTTCTGCAAATATGTGCAGTTGCGCCTGTTGATTGGATTTCAAGCCAATGCCAACGCCCCCTTGGCATTTCTTTTTCTTCTGCGATGAAAGGAAGGTCGCCGCGCTCGCAATATTTTTTGATTTGGAATGATACGCCAGCACGTCTGATATGGCCTCGCAAATCACGTCCAATTGCATTGCCAAGGAATGTTTCGCCAGTAAAAAGCTGGTCAACAAGAAAAACTCCCTCTTGAACTGCTCTAACTAAGGCTGTGTTACTCGACTTTGGAAAGGCAGTAAGCAATCGCTCTTGAACTTCTTCAATAATGGGCATTTAAAACCTCAAATCAAGTTGATGTAACCTTTATTACGGAAATTGAGGTTTCGTGTCAACTAAATTAAGCTTATGACCATCTGGTTTTTGCAGCTTTCTTTGCAATTTCTTTCCTGCGCTTGGCCGTCATAGATTTGGCGCGGGCAGCGCCGCCAAGTTTACCCAACGCCTGAGCAGCTTTATTCTTGCCGTCATCCGGCGCAACGTCCGAATCTTCCCCTGTAGCAACACGCATTACCTTCACAGCATTGCCAATTACATCAGCGGGACGCTTTTCACCTTTGGGGCCTTTAGGCATTTTCAAAGTACCTTTTTGCGTTGCCTGTCGGTAATAGCACCAGCAACTAGTCCAATAAGTGCAGCAAACCCTATTACACCTACCATTTGGCCTACATTGTTTGAAATAGCGTTTACGTCACTCCATGGTAGATATTTTGGCCCGCGCCACATCAAGAAATAGTCTGAAAGGACAATAGCCACGCCAATCAATGCACCGTTTCTTGCCCACAATGTTTTCTTGTTCATTATAGCTCCTTATTCTTTCCGCTAAGCATATAAGAATTCAGAGCCGAATACGATAGCCTGTCAAGATGGCTAAATTTCAAACTGATACACTACCAAAATCCGGAGTAATGCCAAGCTCAATCATAGCCTTGCAAATGGCCATGAATTCACTGCGATGACCAACGCAAAATTTAAATCCCACAGGTTTGCCGCCAGATAGTTTTCGCAATTTAGTAATGAATTGAATCAATTCCTTCGGTGTCGAAAAAGCTGAATGTGAGGCTGGCGAAATACAATCTATGCCAATTTCAACACTGCGAATAATCGCAATTTCCGGTGTCACCTTGGCTGCTGGCAAAACTCCGCCATGCCCCGGCTTTGCACCTTGACTGATTTTTATTTCAATCATTTTGATTTGAGGGTCTTTGGCAGTGGCCGCAAAATTATCGGCATTAAAAGTGCCGTCAGCATTGCGACATCCAAAATACCCTGAACCAATTTCCCAAATCAAATCGCCGCCCGTCTCGCGGTGATAGGGGCAGACCGAGCCTTCGCCCGTGTCATGCGCAAAATCGCCAATCTTGGCACCCAAGTTCAAAGCTCGGATAGCATTGGCCGAAAGTGAGCCATAGCTCATTGCCGAGATATTGAGGACAGATGCTGAATAGGGCTGCGTGCAATGCGGGCCACCTATAGTCACGCGGAATAATCCTTTTGAAACGGGAGCGGGTGCTATGGAATGCAACATCCATTCATGCCCCTCGTTATAGACATCGCCTTGCGTGCCAAACGGCTTTTTATCCAGCTCACGCTTGGCGCGTTGATACACGATGGCGCGGCGTTCGCGCGGAAACGGTCTGCCATCCGTGTCACCTTCAAAAAAATACTGGCGCATTTCAGGGCGAATTTTCTCAAAGAAAAACCGCAAGTGTCCGATGATGGTATAATTGTGCAAAATCGCATGGCGGATTTGCAGAAGGTCGTGAATGCCAATCAGCGCAAGTGCACTGGCGCCCAAAAAGATGCCCCATTGCAGCTTTGGAAAATAAGGCATGTCTTCAAGTGCCCACGCCGCGAAGACAGCAATAATCAGACTAGACGTAAGCCCAAAAAACCGTCCTGTAAAAATCGCCTTGAAATCCATATGCCGTCCTTTCATCAACCCCATATAAAGGTTAAATCTGCAAAGTCAAGACATTCCTAACAATTATTTTTAACCCTATCCGCCGGGAACGCGAGGCAAAACATAGATTTCCGATGATTCAGGTAATTTCGTGTCGAGTTGATCACGATAAATTTTGCCATCAATCGAAACGGCCACGCCGCGTTTGATATGAGGTTCCATCCTCGGATATGCCTCGATCAGTTTCCGAAACAGCTCGCGAATGGTAGTCGCCTCAACAAAAACGGAAAGGGCGCCGCCAGCCATTGGCCGCAGCGCCCCCCAAAGGTGTATTTCCAGTTTGCTCACTTGGCCGCGTTTTTAATCGCTTTCAAAATACGCGGCGGTGACATTGGAATATGATGCATCCGAACACCCGTTGCATTGGTCACAGCAATTGAAACTGCAGCCAATGGTGGAACAATCGGCGTTTCACCCACACCGCGCACACCATATGGATGATGCGGGTTTGGAATTTCCAAAATCTGCGTATCAATCATCGGCAAGTCCGAACACACTGGAATGCGGTAATCCAAGAATGCCGCATTTTGCAGACGGCCGTTGGTTCCGTAAACATATTCCTCGTTCAGAGCCCAGCCAATGCCTTGCGCAGCACCGCCCTGATATTGGCCTTCAACATAAGATGGATGCATGGCTTTACCGGCATCCTGAATCACAGTGTAGCGCGTAATCGTGGTTTTGCCGGTTTCCTTATCCACATGCGCATCACAAATATGCGTGCCAAATGAAACACCAGCATTATCGGCCACAATTTCAGAATGACCAGCAATTGGCCCGCCTGTTCCGCCAGCACCTTTGGCCAGATCCTTCAATGTCAAAGGTGCAAGGTTACCACGGCTCGCGCCCATGGCTTTGGCTTCGCCATCAACCCACTCAACATCATCAACCGGAATTTCCCAAGTCTTGGCAGCGCGTTCACGCAGCACAGTGATTGCATTACGCGCGGCAAACACAGCGGCCATGGACGATGAGAATGTACCACGACTGCCATCGGTCATATCATTATGGCCGAGCGATGATGTGTCAGCCACAATCACCCGCACCGCTTCATAGGGAACACCCAGTTCTTCAGCAGCAGCCAGAGCCAACGAAGCGCGCGAACCACCGACATCCATCGTGCCCACAGCAACAGTCACTGTGCCGTCAGGTGCCACGTTTAAATCAACGCATGTTTGGCCACCAAAATTAAACCAGAAACCACATGCCATGCCACGGCCCGTATCCTTGGCCAGCGGCGCTTTCATATGCGGATGATTTTTTGCAGCTTGCAAAGTGGCACCAATACCAATCGGGCCATAAACTGGACCGTAGGATGATTTTGTGCCTTCTTTAGCTGCGTTTTTAATGCGCATGTCAATCGGATCCATGCCAATGGCTTTGGCCACTTCATCAATGGTGTTTTCAACCGCAAAGCAAGATTGCGGTGCTGAAGGTGCGCGGTAAGCAGCAGTCTTCGGACGGTTAACAACCGCGTCCTTGCTCACGGATTTACAATTTTTAATATCATAGCAAGCCCAAGTGGTCATAGCACCAAACTCAGCCCAGTTCGACGGAAATGCACCACCATGGTAGCGCAGCTCAGCAAAAGCAGCTGTAATAGTGCCGTCTTTCTTGGCACCAATTTTAACATCAATCGAACAGGAAGAAGTTGGCCCCGTGCAACGGAACACTTCTTCGCGGCTCATCGTCAGTTTAACTGGGCGGTTCGCTTTGCGTGAAAGTGCCAACGCCAAAGGCTCAGCCCAGATATGGGTTTTACCACCAAAGCCACCACCAATTTCAGAAGCAGTTACACGTAGTTTATTGGCATCAAGACCCAACAAAGCAGCGCATTGATTACGATAAACAAAATGGCCTTGTGTACACACCCACATTTCAGCATTGCCGTCAGGCGCTACCGAAGCGAGACAGGAATGCGGTTCAATATAGCCCTGATGTGTTTGCTCAGTCTTATAAGACTTTTCGATGATCACATCGGCTTCAGCAAAACCCGCGTCCAAATCACCATGGCCATATTCAGCATGCTTATTATAGTTCGATGCTTTGGTTGGTTTTGGTTCAACACCATCGGTAAAAATATGATCATGGATCACCGGAGAGCTTGGCTTCAACGCTTCATCAACATCGGTCACATGCGGCAAAATTTGATAATCAACTTTGATCAGCTTCAAAGCTGCACGAGCCGTTGTCACATCAACTGCAGCCACAGCGGCAACCGCATGACCATCATACAAAACCTTTTTGCGGGCCATGCAGTTTTCGAGAATATCGAGCATGCCACGGTCGCCATCTGTCAGGTCTGGCAAATCAGCTGAAGTAATGACTGCCTTAACACCCAAAAGCTTTTCCGCTTTTGAAATGTCGATCTTCTTAATGATCGCATGCGGATGGGGTGAACGCAGCACGAGTGCCACGAGCTGACCGGGAGCCGAAGCATCAGCGCCATAACGCGCACGACCTGTTACTTTATCAACACCATCCGGGCGGCGTACGCGCGTGCCGATAACTTTAAATTTCTTGGATACGAGTTCTTGATCGAGTGGCATGTGTTTATCCTCTCATTTCTTTTGCAGCAGACTGAACAGCCCGCACGATTTTATCATAGCCTGTGCAGCGGCACAGATTGCCTGCCAAGCCGTAACGAATTTCTTCTTCTGTTGGATCTGGGTTCTTGCGCAACAGCGCTTGTGCCGCCATTAAAAATCCTGGCGTGCAAACTCCGCATTGAAGAGCAGCGCCATCAATAAAGTGTTGTTGCAGTGGATGAAGTTTTGCGCCATCGGCCATGCCTTCAATTGTTTCGAGCTTTTTGCCGTTCATCTCGGCACCCAGCACAAGGCAAGAGCAAACCAAGCGACCATCAAGGATAACACTGCAAGCACCGCAATCGCCCGTACCGCAGCCTTCTTTGGCACCGGTCAAGCCAATGCGGTTGCGCAGAACATCGAGCAGCGACTCGTCTGGCGCACACACAAATTCTACGGCATCGCCATTGATCGTCGTATTAACATGAGCACCCATATTATTTGCCTCCCGCGCGGGCATAAGCCGTTTCAGCAGCGCGGCGTGCAAGCACACCAGCCACATCAGTTCTAAATTCAATTGTGCCGCGCTTGTCATCAATCGGCTTACAAGCCGCTGAACAAATGGCGGCAAGCTTCGCCTTGGTTACATCATCAAGCTTGGTGCCGATAATAGCCTTGGCCGCTTCCTTCACTAAAAGCACCGTTGTGGCAACTGCACCTAAAGCTACGCGGGCTTTGGTGATAACACCCTTGCCATCAAGGGTTAGGTTCACACCCACGCTTACAACCGCAATGTCCATTTCGGTGCGCGGCGTAAAACGCAAATAAGCACTTCCCGATTTTGCGTCCTTCTTTGGCAAATCAATTGACGTAATGATTTCGCCCTTTTTCAAATTATTGCGGCCCACGCCGGCAGCAAGATCTTCTACCGCCAATTTGCGGTTGCCCTTGGGGCCAGCAATTGAAACTTTTGCACCAGCAGCAACAAGTGCCGGCGCACTGTCAGCGGCGGGTGATGCGTTGCACAAATTGCCAGACATTGTTGACCGCCCCTGCACTTGGCGCGAGCCAATGAGATTTGCTGCATCAGCAACCCCCGGCCATTCTTTCACAAAGCCTGCATTCTCTAAAATTGCAACGCAAGGCACAGCAGCACCAATAGAATAACCACCAGCACCTTTTTTAATTTCGTTCATGCCTTTGACGCGTTTGATATCAACGACCAGATCAGGCTCAATCATTCCTGCTTTCATCTTCACGAGAAGATCAGTTCCACCCGCAAGAATGTAAGCAACACCTTTTTCCTTGGCCATGAGAGACACAGCTTCTTTGGCTGTGCTTGGCGTTTCATATCGCATATTTTCCACCCATTTTATTTTTGAAACTCTAGTTTGGTCCATAACATGGCCATTGGTCAACAGGTTGCGGCATTGCGACCCGTGCATAGGCGAATGCGCTAATGCGGTGCGGCAAGGCTGATGGCTACACCAGCTTTCTCCAAGGCCGTCGTCAATTCTTGGTTTGGCATTTCATTGGTAATGAGTCGGTCAAACTCATTAAAATCGCAAACTTGAACCAACGCTGTTTTTGTAAATTTACTCGAATCCGTCATGATCACGCGGTGATCGGCTTGCTTAAGCGCTTGGCAGGCAATGTTTGCCTCGTCGAGTTCAGCATCAAACCCGCCACGTTTAGGATCTAAGGCAGCAATCGAAATAAATGCATGCTTCACTTTAAACCAAGTAATAAATTCAACAGCGATATCTCCAAAGGCCGCACCATTGTCGCCTTTTAGTTCGCCTCCTGCCATAAAAACCTTGTTACCGTTTACAGTCGCAAGCGTGCGCGCAACATCAGACGAGTTCGTGACGATGGTTAGCCCACGTTTCACACGAAGTTCTTGAGCAAAAATGCTGGTCGTCGTGCCCGTATCAATCACCAAACTATCGCCATCTTCCACAAATTGGCAGGCGCGCTTTGCAATAGCGCGTTTCACATCAGCATTTTCGCGCATGCGCCTTTCAAATGGTGCCTCGCCCGCCATGTGCGGGAGAGCCAATGCACCATGAAGTTTTAGAATCTGACCGTTTTGCTCCAATGTTTTAGCATCGCGGCGGATGGTTTCGTCTGAAACTTGTAACCCCTGCGCCAACTCTACAACCGTTAAAGTTCCGCGTTCACGAATAAAGTCCAAAATAGAAAGTTGTCTTTTTGACGTTTTGTGGCTTTTCATGCGGTTTATGCTTAATTGTCTTGCGTTGTCTTGTTGATTTCAAATTATTATAACACAAAGTGATCACATCTCAACAATAATCCACATTTTGTTTGACTCCGTTGTGATTTTGCTCAAATCTAAAAGCGTCCAGACCGTTTTCGGTTAGGACGATCAAAAGGCTGCCATCCCCGCTTCCTAAATGGGGGTTAGTCTGAACAGTGCAATCGCCCCCGGTGCCTGTTTGGCAAACTGCTGATGACTTCGGCGGTGGCAGCCGAATTGATTGAGAAAAAAGAAGGGGCGCATTGGTGGCTTTGTTCAATTGGTCAGCCAAGCGTCTGTTGGAGCATAGATGAATCATATTGAAGAAAGGGTCAGGGGGCTTGACCTCTGGAAAGGAAGCTTGACCCTTGAGCCTCTCAGTGGCGGGCTGAGCAATGCCAGTTTTACAGCGCAGGACATCTCTGGAAAATATGTTGTGCGCGTTGGCGGCGACTATCCATTTCATCAGGTTTCGCGTGCCCGAGAAGCAATCGCATCTCAAGCTGCCTTCAAGGCAGGGCTTTCTCCTGAAGTCATACACATTGACCAAGGATTGATGGTGGTGCGCCATTTGGAAGCGCGAACTTATGCCGAATCCGATGTGCGTCAAAATTCCGAAGCCTGTGTTGCAATAATCATGCGTTGTCACCGTGAAATGGGGAAACGGATTGACGGCCAAGGTGCAATTTTTTGGGTGTTTCAAATCATGCGCGACTACGCAACCACTTTGCAAAACGCCCGCCATCACCGCTCATCCGAAATTCCGCGCTGGATGAAAATTATTGATGCACTGGAAGCAACGCAGATTCCATTACCAATCATATTCGGTCATCATGATTTGCTACCCACCAATTTTATGGATGATGGAAAACGGCTTTGGTTGATCGATTGGGAATATGGCGCGTTTGGCACGGCCATGTTTGATCTGGCCAATATCGCCGCAGCAAATTCGTTTGATGATGCGCTGGAAAACAAAATGCTGGCGCAATATTTTGGACATGCGCCCAGTCTCGCTCTCACCCGCGCTTTCTTTGCCATGAAAGTCGCTGCCGCTCTTCGCGAAGCCATGTGGGGAATGATCTCCGAACTCTATCTCAATGCGCCAGGCGTCGATTACCTAGCTTACGCAGCAGAATATCTCGCACGCTTTGAATCCAGTCTCAAAAATTATGAAACAAGGTTTGAACCTCTATGACGAATACACTTCCCACACACGCAGACATAGTCGTTATCGGCGGGGGAATTATTGGCTGTTCAACGGCCTATCATTTGGCTCGTGATCACAAAGCCAATGTCATTGTGCTTGAACAAAATAAAATTACATCCGGTTCAACATGGCATGCTGCCGGTTTGGTGGGTCAACTTCGTTCTTCAGCTTCAATCACACAAGTTTTGAAATATTCAGTTGAACTTTACAAAAATCTTGAAAAAGAAACTGGTTTGCAAACAGGTTGGAAAATGACAGGTTGTTTGCGTCTTGCCACCAACAAAGATCGTTGGACCGAATATCGGCGCCTCGCCACAACCGCCCAAAGCTTTGGCATGGAAATGAACCTGCTCTCACCTTCCGAAGTGAAAAAGATGTTCCCACTTCTGGAAACAGATGATTTGGTTGGGGCGTCATTTCTTCCAACTGATGGACAAGCCTCACCATCCGACATCACGCAATCTCTTGCCAAAGGTGCGCGGATGCACGGCGCAAAATTCTTTGAGGGTGTTCGGGTTATCGGATTTGAAGTTGTGGGTGGACGTGTCAACACCGTAAAAACGAACCAAGGCACAATCACCTGCAACCGCGTCGTAAACTGTGGCGGTATGTGGGCCAGACAGATCGGGGCCATGGCGGGTGTTAATGTTCCGTTGCAGCCCGTGAAGCACCAATATGTGATAACCGAGAAAATTGATGGCATGGAGAGCGATGCGCCAACCATTCGCGATCCCGATTTGCGCACCTATTTTAAAGAGGAAGTGGGCGGTCTCATGTTCGGCGGCTATGAACCCAATCCAAAATCTTGGGTGCAAGATGACGTTCCAGATGATTTTGAATTTCAATTATTTGATGACGATTTTGACCATTTTGAACAACATATGAAAATGGCGTTGAAGCGCTTTCCTGCATTGGAAAATGTCGGCATTAAAAAAATGATCAACGGGCCAGAAAGCTTTACGCCCGATGGCAATTTTATTTTAGGTGCGGCACCTGAACGCAAGAATTTTTATGTCGGTGCGGGCTTTAATGCATTTGGCATTGCCGCTGGCGGTGGTGCAGGCTGGGTGCTGGCTGACTGGGTTATGAAAGGCGAAGCACCAACTGATTTATGGAGTGTTGATATTCGTCGGTTCTCCAACGTCCATAAGGATCGCAGTTTTGTGACTGAGCGCACTGTGGAAGCTTACGGTAGGCATTACACTGTGGCCTATCCGCATGATGAATATGAAAGTGGTCGACCGAAAGTTGTTTCGCCACTGTATAAAAAACTCAAAGCACGCAATGCCTGCTTTGGTTCGAAGTTGGGTTGGGAACGGCCTAACTGGTTTGCGCCAGAAGGCTTCGAACCCGCAGACGAATATTCCATGGGACGCCAAAACTGGTTTGCCCCCGTGGGCGCTGAACATAAGGCCGTGCGTGAAGCCGCAGGTCTTTTTGACCAATCATCATTTGCCAAATTTGAGATGAAAGGGCCAGATGCTGAAGCTGCACTTAATTACATTTGCGCAAACAATGTTCCCCAGCAAGGTCGACTCACTTACACTCAATTGCTCAACAAACGCGGCGGCATTGAATGCGATTTAACAATTGCTAGATTGAGCGAAGACCATTTTTATATTGTGACCGGCACAGGCTTTCGCACTCATGATTACCATTGGATCGCAGATCATATTGCTGAAAACATGAATGTGAAGTTCATCGACGTGACCGAAAACATTGGCACGCTAAGTCTCATGGGGCCGCTGTCCCGCCAGATTCTGCAAAAAACAACCTACGGCGATATTTCTGCAAATGACTTTAAATTTGGTGATGCAAAAATTATCAGCTTGAAGGGCCATCCGGTGCGCGCATTGCGTGTCACTTATGTTGGTGAATTAGGCTATGAACTTCATGCGCCCATTCACGCGCTTGGGGATGTTTACGATGCGCTTATGCGGGCTGGCGAACCCTTAGGCTTAAAGCTCGCAGGCTACCGCGCAATTGAGTCATTGCGGCTTGAAAAAGGCTACAGAGCCTGGGGAGCTGACATCACACCAAATGACACACCGCTTGAGGCGGGCCTTGGCTGGGCTACAAAACTCAAAAGTGATATTAATTTTATTGGCCGTGTGGCACTTGAAGAAAAACATAAAAGGCCACCCGTCAAAATGTTGGTGGGATTTACGACTGAACGTGAAGACGTGGTTCTCGTCGGCCGCGAAACCATTTTGCGCGATGGCAAGTTTGCGGGCTATCTCACATCAGCTGGTTATGGCTATACAGTGGGCAAGCCCATTGGTTATGGCTATGTGCGCAACGTGGATGGCGTTTCCGATCAATATGTGATGGACGGAAATTATGAATTGGTTGTGGCCCAAGAACGCGTGAAAGCTGTTTCTCATTTAAAGCCAATTTATGATCCGACAAACGCGCGCATCAAGGCTTAAGGGCTATGCATTTTTGATAGCGCCGATCAACACTGTCAGCAAAATTCTGGGTCGTCATGCGGTGACGAATTTTGGGGCTGTTGAGTTCAATGGAAGGAACTTCTGCAAATGCGATTTGTTTTTTGGTTTTGCGCGCAAAAAGATCACGCACCATCAGATAGGTCTGTGTCGCCGGAAATTCTGCGTATTTCTCTTTGACAAGATCGGAACGAAGACTTTTATTATCAATCCCCAACCCATATTGCTTAATGAGCGCGCGTAAAGCTTCTTCGCTCGAGCTCACTTTAACCAAAGCCTGCTGATCTTTATTATACAACAGCAAATCACCATCATGCGCCAACTTCATATTAATCAGTTTACTGATCATATTTTGAAATGCGGCATTGCGACTGGCATAACGGCCTGCATTATAGTCTGCAAACCGATAGATTTTACGGTTATATCCTGAGTCGTATCCTAACAATTGCATGACCCCATAATACATGCCGCCATGGCGGGTATAGAGATCATCACGCACCGCATAAACATCAGCCAGAGTCATCGGCAACCAGCGCCGCTCTTGGGCTTTGGCAAGCGCAAAGCGAACCGACACTTGCATGGAGCCAATCGTGTTGATGTCGTTTCGGTCTTCAATTGCTTGGTTCAGCAGCCCGCTCTGAACCAAAATCGAGAGGCTGGATTTCTTACCCGCATCATCAACCATGGTGCGGTATGTCATATCCAAATCGCGCTCGGTTCGCGCAGCCCTAATCCGAGCGAGATAGCTATCACCTGCACTGGGTGTGGTTTCCAAAAAGCGAATCGCCATCCGGCCCAGAATGGGGATGCGGTCAAATTTCCCGCGCAATGTCTTTTCCGCCAGCGCGCCCAATCCTGCCACAGCAGGATCCGCCACAAAACCAGACTCTTGCGCAATGATGGCGATGGCCGAACACACATTCTCGCGCGAGGCTGGCAATGATTGCGAGCGTAAAACATCTAGCAGGTCAATCGCCCATCCTTGCGGCTCAACAACACCCGGCCGCGCCGCACTTATGAGTTGGGCTGTGCGACCAATCGAAAGCTCCGCCGTCTGTGCAACAGCAGTATTGGTCACAAAAACTGAAATGAGAAATACCACAAATTGATTCATGCTGTCGGTTTTAGCGTTCTTTGTGGCCAATTTATATTGCCATGTTTTGTGAGCTGCTTTACGTCTGGGCCACAGGAGAATTTAAATGTTCACTCGTGCCGA
>JAYTUV010000076.1:0-62656 GCA_043744395.1 Aestuariivirga sp. | reverse complement strand
AGTCGTCGTGGCGCTCCCGTGTAAAACTTGTCCCATAGCGAATCCCTCCATCGTGAAGCCAATTTTGCTCCATCAAATGCCGGGACTGAACACCTAGTTGAAATCACGCAATAATTTTTTTTATTTTCTTGAACGCTTCCAATGCATGATCACGAGCCATTGCGTGATCGACAATGCGCCTTGCATATGATTTGGGTGGCACCGCCATGTCCCACGGGCAATGAATAAACTCCGTCGAAACCTCTTTAAGTTCAGGCACCCATTTTTTCACGTAATTGCCATCAGGATCAAATTTCTGACCTTGAAGAACCGGATTGAAAATACGGTAATAGGGCGAAGCATCTGCACCACAGCCGGCCACCCATTGCCATGATGCGGAATTGGCGCCGATGTCGGCATCAACCAATGTGTCCCAAAACCAGCGCTCGCCTGTTTGCCATGGGATCAACAAATCTTTGATCAGAAACGATGCCACAATCATGCGCACCCGGTTATGCATGATACCTGTGTGCCAAAGCTCGCGCATGCCAGCATCAACAATGGGATAACCGGTTTGGCCGTGTTGCCATTTTTTTAGTGCACTGGGATTTTCGGCCCACGGGAAATCTGCATACTCAGGTTTAAACGGAGCATCAGGAAAATGCGGAAAGTGATGAAGCAGGTGATATGAAAATTCGCGCCATAAAACTTCTTTCAGAAATTTTTCGCCGCTGCGATCGAGAACACCACCAGCTTTGGCCATCGCGCTGCGTGTTGCATGCCAAATTTGGTGAGGCGATATTTCGCCAAAATGCAAATAGGCCGAAAGGCGCGATGTGAATAGCTTGTCTGGCCTGTCGCGGCCGTCAGCGTAATCGGCCAAGCCTTCGTCCAAAAACTGATAGAGCTGACTGATCGCGTTTGCTTCACCGGGCTTCCAAGATGCAGCAAGGCCGCCCGACCAATCTGGTTTTGTTGGAAGCAGTTTCCAATCTACAAGCCTATCGCTCTTGACCTCAGCTGCTTGAATTTTAAATTTCGGAACGGGCTTCAACGCGCGCGGTTCGCCCGATGCAAAACAGGCGCGCGAGTAAGGTGTGTAAACCTTGTAGGGTTCGCCTGATCCATTGCGGACAGACTCTGGCTCATGCAACAGGAAACCACCGTGGCGGTGGCAACCCGCGCCATTTTTTTCGCAAACATCTTTAATGCGCTGCTCCAACGCACCCGACCAAGGTGCATAATCACGTGTGAAATGCACAGCACCCGCACCCGTTTCTGTGAGTAATTGCGCAATCACGTCGTCTGCCCGCCCACGGCGCAACACCAGTGGAATTTTTATGTTCAAGTCTTCAAGACTTTTATGCAACCACCAGCGCGATGCGGCACCGATGCGCCAATCTCCCGACGTTTCATCATCTAAAATATACAACGGAATAATAGGGCCTTTGGCGGCCGCAGCTGTTAAAGCGGCATGATCGCTGAGGCGCAAATCTTGGCGAAACCAGATGATTGTAGGTTGGGTCATTAAATCTCTTTTTGAAATATAGACGTATACGCAGCATGGAAAAACCAGATCAATCTTTGATCGTCATATTGGGCGATCAATTGTCACCGCATATATCGTCGCTGCGAAGAGCAGATAAAAATCATGATGTGGTTTTTATGGCCGAAGTGATGGCAGAAGCAACCTATGTGCGCCACCACAAAAAGAAATTTGCCCTGGTGTTTTCAGCCATGCGGCACTTTGCCGAAGAGCTGCGGGCAAGCGATTGGAAAGTTGATTATGTTCATTTGAGTGACGCAGGAAACACCGGGGCACTGAAAAGCGAAATCATACGCGCCAAGGCTCGTCATAGAATTGAGAATGTGGTGATGACTGAGGCAGCGGAATGGCGGCTTCAACAGGAGCTTTCGATTTTCAATCCGATTGAAGATACACGCTTCATTTGTTCGCAAGCGGGTTTTAGGGACTGGGCGAAAGACCGCAAACAATTGCGCATGGAGTTTTTCTACCGTGACATGCGCCGCGCCACAAAGCTTTTGATGGATGGTGACGAACCGACGGGCGGACGCTGGAATTTTGATGCTGAAAACCGAAAACCAGCAAAGGCAGATTTTTTTACACCGCAACCGCCGCGCTTTGAACCAGACCCAATCACTCAAGACGTGATCACACTGGTGAAGCAAAATTTTCCAAATAACTTTGGAGATTTAGAACCCTTTTGGTTTGCAGTTAACGCGGCGCAGGCAGAGCAAGCGCTTGAACATTTTTTGAAATTCAATCTTGCATCATTTGGCGAAACTCAAGATGCGATGGTCGAGGGCCAATATTTTATGCACCACTGCGTTCTGGCACCATACATCAACATTGGTTTGCTCGATCCCCTCGATGTGTGCCGCAAAGCCGAGGTGTGCTATAAAAATGGAACGGCACCTATTGAAGCTGTTGAAGGGTTCATCCGCCAGATTATTGGGTGGCGCGAATATATTCGGGGTATCTACCAACTTAAAATGCCTGACTATGTAAATTCAAATGCGCTTAAAGCAACGCGGCCATTGCCTGATTTCTATTGGACGGGCGATACGAAAATGAACTGCGTGGCACAGGTGGTGAAACAAACCAAGCAAGAAGCCTATGCGCATCACATTCAAAGATTGATGATCACCGGCAATTTTGCATTGCTGGCTGGGCTTAGCCCGCAGGCGGTGCATGATTGGTATTTAAGTGTTTATGCCGATGCTTTTGAATGGGTGGAGCTGCCCAACACCATTGGCATGGCGCTTCATGCAGATGGTGGCATGCTGGCATCAAAGCCCTATGCGGCGTCGGGCAACTACATCAATAAGATGTCGAATTATTGTAAGAATTGTTCTTATGATGTGAAGAAGCGAACCGGGGCTGATGCTTGCCCCTTCAATGCGCTGTATTGGGATTTCATCGCACGGCACGAGGTGCGGTTTTCAAAAAATCCGCGCATGTCGCAAACCTGCTTCACTTACCGCAAATTTGGCGATGCAGAAAAAGCCGCGATCGCGGGGCAGGCGAAAGAGTTTTTGGATGGTATGGTTAGCTCGGACGCTTATTGACTTTGCGCTTTTCGAGAAGGCGCGTGAGCCAATCCGGATCCATCTCCGGAACGGACGATAACAGCAGTTCTGTATAAGCCGGGTAGGGCGGGTTCAGCACTTTGGATTTTAGGCCTTGCTGCACAACTTTGCCTTTGTGCATCACCACGATTTCATCAGCGATGGCGCGCACTGTGGCGATGTCATGGGTGATGAAAAGATAAGTCACGTTGGTGTCGCGTTGCAACTTCATGAGGAGCTGCAAGATTTCTTCTTGCACAATCTGGTCAAGCGCTGATGTCACCTCGTCGCAGATGATCACATCGGGTTCTGCTGCCAATGCACGCGCGATGGAGATGCGCTGCTTTTGTCCACCCGACATTTCTGATGGGTAACGATCAATAAAACTTTCATCGAGCTCGATGGACTCGAGCAATTCAAGCACGCGCTTATCATTTGCGGCACCTTTGATGCCACGGTAGAATTCCACTGGTCGACCAATAATATCGCGCACTGTTTGGCGAGGGTTGAGGGCTGTGTCAGCTGATTGATAAATCATTTGAACCCGGCGCAACATATCTCGGTCACGGTCTTTGAGCTTCGTGGCCAGCGGCTTGCCGTTAAAAGAAATGCTGCCTTTGCTGATTGGCAAGAGACCTGTGATGGCGCGGGCCAAAGTGGATTTGCCTGAACCAGATTCGCCCACCACAGCCACAGTGCGGCCTCGTGGCACGCGAACCGTTACATCATCCAACACTTTAACACCGTTGCCGTAGCTGGCATCAACATTCTGAATTTGCAGGACAATATCATCGCCATGTGATTCTGGTTTAACCAGCTTGCGCACCGCCCAAAGAGACTTTGTATAGTCTTGCGTTGGCTCTTTCAGCATGGCGCGGGTCGGAGCTTCTTCCACAAGATTGCCGTAGCGCAGCACCATGATCCGGTGCGCCATTTGCGCAACTACGGCAAGATCATGCGTAATATAAATGGCGGCGGTATCAAACTGCTCCACAACGCTGCGCATTGCAGCAAGAACTTCAACTTGCGTGGTGACATCTAAGGCCGTCGTTGGTTCATCAAAAATAATGAGGTCAGGCCGGCACGACATGGCCATTGCCGTCATGGCACGTTGAAGCTGGCCACCGGAAACTTGGTGCGGATAACGCGCTCCTATGGTGTTAGGATTTGGCAATTGCAAACGGCCATAAAGATCACGCGCGTCTGCCTCGGCTTTTTCGCGGTTCATCACATCGTGGTTCACTGCGCTTTCAATTGTCTGATCTAAAATGCGGTGTGCTGGGTTGAAACCCGCTGCCGCACTTTGCGCCACGTAAGCGATGCGCGATCCCCAGAGCTTGCGCTTTTCTTCGCTTGATGCCGCAACCAAATCAATGCCATCGAAAACAATTGAGCCACTGGTGATGCGACAGCCAGGTCGGGCAAAGCCCATGCCAGCAAGTCCTAACGTGGATTTGCCAGCGCCTGACTCGCCAATGAGGCCCAAAACTTCGCCACGCTTTAAAGTGAGGTCAATGCCTTTGACGATGGGATGCCAAGCTTCGTTACGATAGCCATCTATCTTCAGGCCCTTCATTTCAAGAAGGACCTCGCCTTTTACGCGCTTTGCTTCACTTTTCATCGCGCAGTCCACTTGTTTGATAGAGAAACCAATCCACCACAAAGTTGACGGCCACTGTGAGGAGCGCAATGGCACCAGCCGGGATCAACGGTTGAATGCGGCCGTAAGTGATGAGTGATTTGCTTTCAGCCACCATCGATCCCCAATCAGCTGTTGGGGGTTGAATGCCCACCCCTAAGAACGACAAAGCCGCAATGGTCAGAAACACGAAGCAAAACCGCAATCCAAATTCAGCAATCAGCGGTGGCAAAATATTTGGAACAACTTCCCGCAAAACAATCCAAGCCATGCCTTCACCACGAAGCTTTGCAGCCTCCACATAATCCATCACAACAACGTTGAGCGCAGTGTTCCGCGCCAGACGAAACACACGCGTTGAATCGAGTAGGGCCAGAATAAAAATTAAATTCAAAGGAAAATTACCCATCAGTTCGGGATAAGGATTACTCTTGCCGAACACAGCCAGCAGCATCAGCGCGAAAATCAAGACTGGAATGGACATAAGCGCATCAACAAACCGACTGATAACTTGGTCGCCCCAGCCCCGGGTCAATGCAGAGTAAACCCCAAGGGTGCCGCCAATTGAAAATGAAATCAGCACTGTGAGCATGGCAATGCCAATCGTATTGCGTCCGCCATACAGTAAACGCGAAAATGTATCGCGTCCAATTTGGTCTGTGCCAAACCAATTTTGCCAGTTCATCGGGCCATATGCAGCTTTGGTTACAATTTCACCCTCGCCGTATGGGGCCAGCCACGGTGCAAAAAGTGCAGCGATCGCGTAGACCAATATGACAAACATGCCGAACCACGCGCTGGTCGGCGCTGTCCTAAGAAACGCCCAAGCATTCTCGCTCCAAGTGCGACGAGCTTTGACATTGCGATTGGAAGGAGCGCTCATTTGGGGTGTAAGAGCCTTGGATTGGTGACAATCGAAATGATGTCAGCCAACAGATTGAGCAGAATATAAGTTGCAGCAAAAATCAAAGCGCAGGCCTGCACCACCGGCATGTCGCGGGTTGAAACGGAATCAACCATCAATTGGCCGATGCCAGGATAGACAAACACCACTTCAACCACGACCACACCAACAACGAGATAGGCAAGATTGAACGCGATAACTGTGGCAATGGGTGCCCATGCATTTGGCAACGCATGACGTAAAATAACTTGGCGCGGCGTGAGACCCTTAAGCTGAGCCATCTCTATATAAGGGCTGGACAGCAAACTGATGACAGAGGCTCTGGTCATACGCATCATATGGGCAATAATGACCAATGTCATCGTGAGCGCAGGCAGTGCGGCCTTATAAATATGAGTAAAAAATGGTGTATGGATATCGACGGTTGAAAGCGGTGAGAACCAACGAAGCTTCGCGGCCAGAAAAAACACCAACACATAAGCCACAAAGAATTCTGGTGAAGCAATAGTAGTGAGCGTGATTGCGTTTATTGCACGGTCAAACCAGC
The DNA here is from genome assembly GCA_043744395.1 of Aestuariivirga sp. GTDB lineage: Bacteria > Pseudomonadota > Alphaproteobacteria > Rhizobiales > Aestuariivirgaceae > Aestuariivirga. The sequence continues at coordinate 56,497 of JAYTUV010000076.1, read as the reverse complement.
TATTGCGGTAGAGGGCTGTAAGCAAGCCCAGACCCAAAGCGAGAGGCACGGCCACCACAGCAGCCATGGCTGCAAGAAAGAAAGTGTTATAAAGGCGCGGTGCAATGAGTGCAGTTACGGGGCGGCGAATTGAGCCGCCAAGGCCTGCGTAAGAGCTGCCAAAATCACCATGGAAAAGGATGTTGGTAATCCATTCAAAGAACCGAACGTAGGATGGGCGGTCTAAACCCAACTCATGATTAAAGTTTGCTACAAGTTCAGGTGTGGCACCCTGGCCCAAAATATTTTGCGCGTATCCACCGGGAAGGAAGGAGAGTGTCGAAAAAATAATAACCGACACGGCCAACAACGTTAGCAATCCCAAACCCAATCTCTGCAAGACCGTTTTTAATACCGGATGCATAACTCTAAGCGTCCCCATAACCCATTTAATCGCGCACTCTGACGGCGGCTGCGGAAACACTAGCAGAGGGAAGGCGCGGAGACATAGTGAAAATTATGGTGTGCGTGTTGATCCTGTAAACCGTCTTAAACCGTCATTCCCGCGAAGGCGGGAATGACGGTTGTTGGGTGGACAACATTAACGCGATGAAAAACTCCAATGCAATAAAAAACCCCACCATTTCTGACGGGGTTCTTTTCTGATTTAAAAATGAAAAGCTTATGCCTTCCACCAACGCTCATACATATAACCGCCGTCATGATCGAAGTCGGAGTTAAATGTATTGTGGCCAAGGCCTGTGTTCAATGCGCCAACATAGTTGTTGTACATGAGAACAACTTGACCGCCATCATCATGCACCAGCTGTTGAGCTTCGGCATATTGAGCAGCACGTTTGGTGTCATCGGTTTCCGCGCGAGCAGCGAGCAAGAGCTCGTTGAAGCGTGGGTTCTTCCAATGCGTGTCGTTCCAAGCCGCATCAGCAGCAAGCGAGACTGAAAGGAACATATCAGCCACAGGGCGGCCGCCCCAATAGCACAAGCACCAATCTTTCTTGAGCCAAACGTTATCCCAATAAGAATCGTTTGGTTCTTTGACAACATTGATGTTGATGCCTGCCTTTTTGGCTTGTTCAGCCATGAGCAGAGCAGCGTCCACACCACCAGAAAATGCAGCATCCGAAGCAGACAGATCAACAGTCTTGCCTTCCATGCCAGCTTTTTTCCACAAAGCAGCAGCCTTGTCTGGATCATATGAATAAACCGGAGCAGGGTTCACAGCATATTTCATGGCAGCAGAGATTGGGTTGTCATTGCCTGGTGAACCATAACCAAACAAGATCTTGTCAACAAGTTCTTGACGGTTGATTGCATATTTCAGAGCTTGACGCACTTCGAGGCTGTCAAATGGTTTACGGTCAACCATCATCGGTGCTGTGTAATGTGCAAAGCCTGAAACGTTATAAAGTTCAGTGTTTGGCGCACCCTTCAACATATCAATGGTCTTCAAGTCAGCGCGGTCGATAAAGTCAACTTCGCCAGCAAGGAAAGCATTGGTACGTGCAGCAACGTCAACAATTGACAACATTTCAATTGAATCGAAATTGGTGTTGGCAAAATAATTCGGATTGCGTTCAGCCTGCAATTTTATGCCTGGTTCAAAGTTCTTGAGAACATATGGACCAGCACCAATGCCTGCAGCGAAATCAATCTTGCCGTCCTTAGAAGGATAGATCGACAGATGATAATCAGTCAGCAAGAACGGGAAGTCGGCATTGCCGCCCTTGAGTTCAAACACAACCTGATCTGCGCCATCTGCTTTCACCGAAGTGATTGAAGACAAAACTGACTTGGCCGGAGACTTGGAACCTTCAGCAATGTGATAGTTGATGGTGTTCACAACATCAGCATTTGTAAGTGAGCGTCCATCATGGAATGTGATGCCCTTGCGGATTTTGAAAACCCATTTTTGTGCGCCGTTTGAAGGCTCGAAGCTTTCAGCGACGTGGGGCTGGGCTGTGTTTTTATCATCAACTTGCACCAGCGGTGCACCCATTACGGATTTACCGAATGCAAACGTAAAGCCGTTTGACCAAGTTGCTGGATCAAGCGAGTCAGTTGTTTGGCCATGGCCAATACCAGCTTTAAAGGTGCCGCCCTTTTTTGCTTCTGCGCGGGCAGCTTGAGCAAACATCATTTGTGAAGCAGCAAGCGTCATGCCTGATGCCATCGTGAATGCCATAAAGTCGCGGCGGGACAATTTGCCCAGACCCACGGCTTTCTTGGCCATTGCAAGTTTCATTTCGAATTCAGTCATTGATATCTCTCCTCGATAAACCTTGGACGTTAAACTGGATTTGGGGGTTAGAAGGTCATAAAAAATGCTGGCGAGCTCTGTGCCGCATCTTTCATCTGTTTCTTCCGCCACCCGTTATTTTTCTTTTTGTTACTGCCTGCCGATGAAAGCAGGATTATACATCATGGTCGCACGGGATGGCGTATCCGTCAAATTCTATTTCCGTGATTGAGAGGTGAATTGAACTAACTTATGTCGCTTTCTAGGTGTGGTCTTGCGACCCTTGAAACTTTTATTAAATCGCCGCAATGTTCTCGGAAAAGACGGGGCGGAGACTTCAACATGGACGATGGCATTTTAGGAAAGCTCATTGTGGCAGCAGCCAAGCGGCTCTTGCCCTCAGAATTTAAGGGTTCTTTGGAGCTAACGCTCCCTTCTGGCCAAGTTATCGTGCTCGGCGGCCAAAACCCGGGCGAGAAAGCCGACTTGCGCCTGCGAAATTTCAGCGTGGTATGGGCGGGTATTCGTCGCGCCCAACTCGGTTTTTTTGAACGCTATATGGCGGGCGACGTGGAGAGCCGAGACCCCACTGCATTTTTTCGCTTTTATTTGCAAAACCGCCAAGGTTTGGACGGTGCAGGCAAGGGCATTTTTAATGCCAGTTTCTTTGATAAGTTTTGGCACCGCAAACGCGACAACAACAAGGACGGCGCTAAAGATAACATTGCCGCGCATTATGATCTGGGCAATGCGTTTTATAAGCTTTGGCTGGATGATACGATGACTTATTCGTCTGCCATATTTGACGGCAAGGTCAACAGCCTTGAGGCTGCCCAAAAATTGAAATACGCGCATGTGCTGGATTTGGCCGAAGTAAAGCCAGGTTCGAAGGTTTTGGAAATTGGCTGCGGCTGGGGTGGTTTTGCCGAGGAAGCGGCAAGGCGCGGTGCTGAAGTGCACGGCATTACGCTGTCTCAAGAGCAATTGGCCTTTGCCAATCAGCGTTTGATCCATGCAAAGTTGGACGACAAAGCAAAGATGCATTTTGAAGACTACCGCGACACCAAAGGCCAATATGACGCTATTGCTTCCATTGAGATGATTGAAGCTGTGGGCGAACCACATTGGCCAACCTATTTTAAGACGGTTTTTAACCGTCTCAAACCCGGCGGGACGGCAGCTATTCAGGGCATCACTTTATTAGAAAGTAATTTTGATGCGTACCGCAACGGGGTCGATTTTATTCAGCGCTATGTATTTCCGGGCGGCATGTTGTTGACCAAAGAAATAATGCGCGAGCAATCAGAGAAAGCAGGTCTTTTGCTGGAAAAAATTGAGTGCTTTGGATTAAGCTATGCCGAAACCTTGCGGCAATGGCGGGTGCGTTTTGAAGCAGCCTGGCCCAAAATTATGCCGCTGGGTTTTGATGAACGCTTTCGTAAATTGTGGACGCTTTATCTTTGCTATTGCGAAGCAGGCTTTGCTGAAGGCTTGGTAGATGTCGGGATTTATAAGATTAGGAAGCCGGCGTAAGCAATGTGTAGTCGAAGCGTAAATCAAACTCATTCATAGAAAGGAACATCAAAATGAAAAAATATGTCATCGTTTGTTCAATTCTTTTAGCCACAACCGCACTGTTCGCCTCGCGTGCGACAGCGAAAGATAAAGTGGTTTTGCCTGCTACGGCTCAATTGCTTGACGCGGCAGGCGTGTTGGCCACTTATGACGGTAAGCAATTTGCTTGGGCGCATCCCAACACTGATAAAGTAACTGGCACTGTTATGTTTGATTTGAAAAACGGCGTTATGAATGGTGGCTGGAAAGCAGGTAAAGACACTGGCGAGTTTGAAGGCAAAGTGACCTTCAAAGGTGACCAGTATTGCTTTGAGGCGCGCGGCAAGGGCCAGAAAAAATACGACAAAATGGTTTGCAACCTCGTTTATCTCGACGGCACCACAACGTATGAAGTAAATCCAAAGACAAAGCGTGTGTTATCAGTCGATACTCCCATGTGAGGGCTATCGCAAAGCTTTGAAGTTACTTGCTTTGACTACTGACCAACACTTGGGTGTCGGTCTTGCGCAGGCTGACCCATTGGCTTGGGTCGAGCTGTGATTGACGTTTCAGAAATTTATAACCGGTCTGATTAACCGACAAAACTTCGTTGCGACGATTGTCGAGAATGAGATCAGCGCTTTTGGTGAGGATGCTGAGCACGGCATGGCCTTCGCCATGTTCATCAAGCAAGACAGTGATCAGCAATTCATCGGCATTGAAGCCAAGTTGAACCAGCAACTTCTTTTTAAGCAAAACATAGTCTTCGCAATCACCAACAGTCGATGGATAAGCCCAATATTCCGTTGTTTGATAAGTTTCCAGATCACTGGCAGGCTTGATTGCAGAATTCACGAATTCATTGACCTGATTGATCTCGTTCCAATTCTCGTCAGTCAGGGCCGCGCGCTCTATTTTTCCGCCGGTGGTTTTGCATTCTTCAGCGCCGCGCTTGCAGAAAAGCACATAACCAATGGGTGGGCGAGATTTGCCGTATTCAGTGAGGGTTTGCGCGTTGGATGCGGCTTGGGCATTGGACACCGCAAAAGCCACAGTGACGCAGGCCAAACTCAAAACTCTCACGACGCAACTCAACATGGCAACAACGCCCTCGTTAACACATTATTAACGATGCCAAATTGAATGAATCTTGTCGAGAGTCAACAGGCCACAATTATGGCAAACTGTGGGATATGGTTAATTTCTGTTAGGGATTAGCCTTCGGCAGCTTTTGCCAGTGCATCTGCCCTACGCCTGCGGATTTCATAGATGATGACGCCTAATACCGTGGCGGCGATCAAGAGAAATGCCAGTGCGTTGATTGTAGGTGTGATGCCCGAGCGGATTTTGGAGCCGACGTAAACGGTGAGCGTGTCAGAGTTACCCCGGGTGAATAGGGTGACATTGAAGTTTTCAGCTGATTGGAAAAAGCCGATCAATGCGCCTGCAAAAATAGCTGGATAAAGATGTGGCAACAAAATGCGGCACATCACCTGGCCATGCGACGCGCCAAGATCAAGTGCCGCTTCCTCCAAGCCAGCATCAAAACTTTGCAAGCGCGCGAGGACAAGGAGCATAACGTAAGCCGCAATATAAGACACTTGGCCAAGCACTGAAAGATGAAGGCCTGCTGGCACGTTGAATTTATACCAGAACAACAATGTCGAAATGCCAATGACTGCCCCGGGCGTGAGGATGGGGGCAACCATGATGCCGTAGATGATGGAACGGGAACGGGCTTGCAGGCTGTTGAGCAATATCGCACCTGCAGTGCCAATAGGAACGGACAAGGCAACAACAGCGATGGCAACAAACACTGTGTTGCGCGCAGCACCCCACATGCGACCATCAGCCCATAACTCTTGAAACCAATGCATGGTGAAGCCGAACCACGGAAAGACCGACGGAAAGCGCGTGTCGTTGAATGCCGCACCCGCCATGACGATCAATGGTAAGAGCATGAAGGCTAAAAATATAACAACATAGGTGCGAATGGCGTAATATCCAAAGCGGTGTGAATTCATGATGTTTTCCTCACTTCGCAATATCCACAAGGCGAACATTAAGAACGCGCATCACGAGACTGACAAAAATGATACACAGGGCCAGCAGCAAGAACGCATAAGCCGCACCTGTGTTCCAATCCAAACCTTCAAACATCCATTGTTGAATGATCTCGGTGAACCAGCGCGAATTAGGCGAAGCCAAGGTGCCAGGCACGATAACGGAGCCAGCGCAGAGCATAAACACCATCACGCAGCCTGATGCGATGCCAGGCTTTGAATGCGGGATGACGACCCGCCAATGTGTGCGCCACATGGAGGCACCTAAATCTTCCGATGCTTCAATCTGGTTGGTATCAAGCGAAGAAATGGCATTATAAATCGGCAGCAGCATGAACAAAAGATAAGAATAGATCAGGCCGATGATCACGGCATTAAATCCACTGATCCAGCGGATAGGTTCAAGGCCTATGCCTTGTAACATGGCATTGAGCGGCCCGTTATAAGCCAGAATGATAAACCATGCGAATGAGCGCAGAATTTCGGACACCCAAAGTGGAATGATCAAGAGAAGAAAAATTGACGGTGCGGTTTTGGGATCGACAACTTTCGCAAGGAAATAGGCCAGCGGATAGCTAAGAAGCAGGCACAGAATTGTAACGGCACTGCTGTATAAAACAGTTTGAAAAAATATCCTGATGTGGATGGGGCTGGTGAAGAAGGTCCAATAGTTATTGAGCGAATAGAAATCTTTTGGACCGCCCAATTGATCGACAGGCAAGTAAGGTTTGAATGAAAATTCGAACAAAACAAAATTTGGAATCAACACCAAGACCAACAACCAAAAGGCTGTGAAAAAAATAATCAACCAGGTGAGAGATTTTCCATATCTGCGGATGAGTTCACTCATTCGGAGTAGCCCCTATCAGCTGCGCGTTTTGGCGTGTGCGAGGAGCACGCCATGATCTGCATCAAAATTCATCTGCACTTTGGAACCGCGCTGTGGCGGCGGGGCGCTTGGATCATTTTGAACTTGGGCCATGTGCGTGTTGCCAGATTTGTCGCGTAAGAATACATTGATAAAGTTACCTTCAAAGGCAGATTCAGTAACTTCTACAGCAATCGAATTTCCAGATTTGGCGACGGTTTTTGAGAGTGTGCAATGCTCCGGACGCACATAGAGACGTACGGCAGTATCTTTGTTGACGCTTGGCCCAATCTTGGCAGCAAAAATGCCGAGGCTGGTTTCATAATTCGCTTCACCAGACTTAATGGATTTGATTTTACCGTCAAATATATTGTTCTCGCCGACGAAGGATGCAACAAAACCGTTGGCTGGATTGTTGTAAATTTCATTCGGTGTGGCCACTTGTTGCAAAACACCTTGGCTCATAACGCCCACGCGGTCTGACATCGCCAAGGCTTCGCCCTGATCATGCGTGATATAGATAAATGTAACGCCCGTGCGTTTTTGAATAGCACGAAGTTCCGCGCGCATATGTTGACGGAGTTTAAGATCAAGTGCTGACAGGGGCTCGTCCAACAACATCACTTTAGGTTCAACGGCAAGCGCACGGGCAATAGCCACACGCTGTTTCTGACCGCCAGAAAGCTGGCTTACTTTTTTGTCTGCTGAATCATGCAGATCAACCAATTTCAACAATTCTTCGGCCTTTGCACGGCGGGTGGCTTTGTCAGCACCACGTACTTCGAGACCAAACGCGATATTCTCCCAGATCGGCATCAATGGAAAGAGAGCGAGATTTTGAAAGATCAAAGCTGTCGGGCGTTCATTCGGACGCGTGCCAGTCATGTCCTTGCCGCCAATCAACACCTTGCCTTCGGTTGGATCCATGAACCCTGAAATCAAACGCAGAATTGTGGTTTTGCCACAGCCTGATGGGCCCAAAAACGAGAAGAATTCGCCGGCCTTGATGGTGATATCCACGTTATCAACGGCGCGGAATTTGCCGAAATCCATCGATATGTTGGATAGCGTTACATCTTCACTCATGTTGCCTGCGCCCTAGGTATTTTTTTATTTTCATTTCGCCATTCCTATCAACACCGTCATTCCCGCGAAGGCGGAAATCCATCCCAATTGACTATCTTGCCTTTGAATGGATTCCCGCCTTCGCGGAAATGACGGTAGTAAAGGAAGATTATAAAAGCAGAAAACGATGGGCGTTGCCACCCATCGTTTCAACTTTTATTGCCTATAATTTAGCCTGCGATGAACTTATCAGCATATTCAGCACGCAGCTTCAAATATGAGCTGGTCTGAGTTGGCCACCACCAAAGCTTTGTCAAAGCATCGCCGGGGAATGCAGCGGTGTAGAACGCAGCAACTTTGGCATCAAGCTTGTCAACTGCACCTTTACCCACCGGGTTAGCTGAATAAACCGTTGCCATGGCAGCGCCGCCTTCTGGCGTTGCTTGGAAGTTCAGCCATTCATATGCTTGCTCGGTGTTCTTCGCGTTCTTCATCATCATGTAACCTTGGTTCCATGCGATCGAGCCTTCCTTTGGCGCGATGTAGCCATATGGGCCTTCTTTGCCCATGTTGAAGCCAGTTGAATCCCAGCACTGACCGATCACAGCACCATTGGTGCGGAATGCGGCTTGAGCTTCGTTTTCGCCCTTCCAAAACTGAACAATGTTCTTCTTCTTGGCGAGAGCTTCCTTGAGGATCACATCCCAGTTGGCCTTCATCACATCATCGTCTTTGTAGCTGTCCATGAATGGCTTAGGCAATTTGCCTTCGGAATCAAGAACGCGGCCCAAAGATGCGAGTGCTGAATGCGCACGCACAGTGACTTTACCTTCAAGGCCTGGGGCCCAGAGATCAGCCAAACTGGCCTTGCCATATTCCAATGGCATTTTTTCTTTGTTGAACACGAGAGCTTCTGTTCCCCAAACCGCTGGAACAAAATAACGGCCAGTTTTAACAACGGCCATTGTGCCAGCTGCGCCATCAACCATACCTGGCAAATAGCTGTCCAAAGTCAGTTTCTTTTCATCCCATGGCTGAACCAGATCATTTTCAACATATGATACGGTGCGATCAACTGTTGGCTCGATGGTGTCGAATGCGCCGGTTTGAGCAGCAAGCTTAGCTTGAGCAAAAATCGTATCATTGTCTGGCTGTTCGGTGAGGTTCACCTTAATGCCAGTTTTCTTTGTGAAAGCTTCGATTGAACCCTTATAGCCATCATAGCCAGCCCAACCCATGTGGTTGAGTTCGCCTGATGACGAGAAAGCGTTCTTTACAAAAAGTGGTGATGCAAAGCCAACTGCGCCGATGGCCACAGCTGATTTCAAAACATTACGGCGCGACATTTGCGCAGCAGCCAAAGTGGCTTGTGTCTGAGTAATTTTAGTCATTTACATTATCCTCCATGTCGTGACCGAGCAGCGTGCTCGGCACAAAGTGACCCATTAAAATACCGGCTGATAGTCTCAGCTCTAAGCGGTATCTAGCGATAGTATGACAAGCCCGTGACAAACTGGCAATGGCCTTGTGGTCTGGTATCAGCCCCAGCGGGCGACTGGATTCATTAAATTTGCGACAGCTTTTCAGGTTTTGGCCCGCCTGTGGCCCAATCGAGAAGTTCCACAGTGTGGAGAATTGGGATTTGGGTGGCTGAACCGATCTGCATCATGCAACCGATGTTTCCCGTGGCAATGATTTGCGGATTGGTTGAATGAATATTAGCAAGCTTGCGGGCCAGCAATTGCTTTGAAATCTTCGGCTGCATCATATTGTAAGTGCCAGCTGATCCACAGCAAAGATGGCCTTCTGGCACTTCGTGGACATCAAAACCAACACAGCGCAGCAGGGATTGGGCTTGAGTTTTAAGCTGCTGGCCGTGTTGCAATGTGCAGGGTGCATGATAGGCAACGCGAAGGTTCATCTGCGCCTCGGGGATTTCAATTTGCGCCAGAAATTCCGAAATATCACGAGCTTTGGCGCTGATCACTTTTGCGCGATCAGCGTATACAGGATCAAGCCGCAGCATATGGCCATAGTCTTTAATCGTCACCCCACAGCCTGATGTGGTGATGATGATGTGATCGACTTTTGCTTCTGTCCATTGGTCGATCATGCGTTTTGCACTGGCCAGCGCTGGCGATTCCTTGCCCATATGATGAGTGATGGAACCGCAGCATGTGTTGCTATCAGTAATAACAACTTCATAACCGAGGCGTGTGAGCAGGCGGATCGTGGCGGCGTTGATGTTTGGGTCAAGTACCGATTGCACGCAGCCGCGCAAAAGCGCCACACGGCCTTTTTGCTTTTGGCGTGCGGGGTAAGTGCCCGCTTTGCCGAACGCCATTGGGGCCTCAAGTTTTTTTGGGAGGATTTCGAGCATGGCTGAGAAGCGCTTACCGCCCAACGCTTCAATCACCGACCTAAATGGTAATGCGAACTTTGCCGCAATAACAGCAAGCCTGAATAGTTTTGGACGCGGCATGATTGCGGCAAGAACATTACGCTGGATGCGGTCAATCAGAGGTCGTTTGTAGGTTTGTTCAATATGCGTGCGGGCATGATCAACCAGATGCATGTAATTTACACCAGAGGGGCAGGTGGTCATGCAGGCAAGACACGACAAGCAGCGATCGACATGCTTCACTGTTTCCGGCGTTGCGGCCTCGCCTTTTTCCAGCATGTTCTTGATCAAATAAATCCGCCCACGCGGACTGTCATTTTCGTCACCACCCAAAACATAGGTGGGGCAAGTGGCGGTGCAGAATCCACAATGCACACATTTGCGCAAGATGCCATTCGCATCTGCGATGTGCGGGTCTTTGAGTTGAAAATCTGAGAAGTGCGTTTGCATTAAGTTGTTACCAATGTAGTTGTCGTAAATCCTCTACCAGCCGTCATTTCCGCGTCGGCGGGAATCCAACTATCCGACATCGTAAGTTCAAGTTTCAAGTTAGATTCCCGCCTTCGCGGGAATGACGGATTAACGGGGAACAACTGCACATTGAAAATAATTTGCATTATAAGACTCGAACCATACGACCAGGATTGAAAATATTTTTGGGATCAAATGAATTTTTAACGCGCGCTGAAAGTGCGGCATGTGCTGGAAGTTGTGGTTGGAAAATATCTTGTGCCGATTTGTTGGTGCTGCGGATCAATGTGGCGTGGCCCGATGGGATGGCACGGCGGACTATCGCACCATCTGTGCCTTGCGGCACTTCAAGCCAAATGAGGCCGCCTGCCCAATCAAAAAAATATCGCTTTTGCATTTTGAGGTTGGCAATCACTTGTGGCGCTTCCGAAGGCGCAACTGATATGCGCCAAATATCTTTTGATTGATTTTCAGCAAACATTGAAACATCTCGAATGTTTTTCCATATGTGGTTCGATTCTGATTTTAAAATTTCTACTTTGCCATCAACCAGTTTCAAAAGTTTATCGCGGCGGTAATCAATAGAAGGCTGAATGCCTTCAAGCCGCAAATATGTGCCTTGTTTTGGAATGTGGGCTGCTGCTGAGACCTCTGCAGACGATTGCATGGCTTTGCTCATCATCTGAACGGCCTCTGTATCATTCCGGTTATTTATCAGGATTGTTTCTTCTGTTTCGGGCTTGGGCAAGACCTTTATGATGACCGACGTGAGAGCAGCCAACGTTCCGTATGAACCAGCCATGAGTTTTGGCACATCATAGCCGGTCACGTTTTTCACAACGCGCGCACCGGCTTTAAAAATTTCACCACGGCCAGAAACAGCGTTAAGGCCTAAAATGTGATCACGCATTGCTCCTGCCTTCAAACGGCGCGGGCCGGAGAGGTTACAAGCCACCATGCCACCGATTGTGCCGGAGTGCTTGGTATTGAAAAGCTTGGAATAGTCTGGTGGCTCAAAGGCAAAATATTGATTATTTTTGGCGAGAAGTTTTTCGATGTCGGAAAGTTTGGCACCCGCACCAACATCAAGAATGAGTTCTTCAGGTTCATAGGCGAGAATTTGGTTGAACCCTGAGAGATCAAGAATTGCTCCGTCTACGGAGTATCCAATTGATCGCTTTGTACCCGTTCCAATTATTTCAAACGGCATTGTTGCATCGCGTACGAGTTCGGAAAGTTCTGTTTCAATTTTGGGCTTCATCTTCAAAACCGTGGCAAGTCTGGGTGCGCAAGTTTGCCACCGCTCACATGCACGCGGCCCATTTCGGCGCAGCGGTGAAGTTGCGGGAATACCTTGCCGGGATTTAGCAGCCCGCGATCATCAAAGGCACATTTCAATCGCAACTGTTGATCAAGATCAATTTTGGTAAACATCTCTGGCATCAAATCGCGCTTTTCAACGCCTACACCGTGTTCACCCGTCAATACACCGCCAACTTTCACACAGAGCCGCAAAATGTCGGCACCAAATTTTTCGGCCCGGTCAAGTTCCCCTTCATTGTTGGCATCAAACAAAATGAGCGGGTGCAAATTGCCATCGCCCGCGTGAAAAACATTGGCCACGGCAAGATTATATTTCTTTGAAAGTTTGGCCATGCCTGAAAGAACTTCGGGTAGTTTTTTACGGGGGATCGTTCCGTCCATACACATATAATCTGGCGAGATGCGACCCACAGCGGGAAACGCGGCTTTGCGCCCAGCCCAGAATAATACACGCTCTACTTCGGAATTTGAAACACGCAAATTTTTCGATTTATTTTTAAGCGCTATTTCTGAAACACGCTCTATTAAGTGATCAACTTCAACCTGCGGGCCATCAAGTTCGACGATCAATAAAGCCTCAACATCCAAAGGATAATCGGCATGCACAAATTCTTCAACCGCATGAATGGCGGGCCTATCCATCATCTCCATGCCGCCAGGAATAATGCCTGCCGAGATAATATCAGCGACACATTGGCCAGCCGTTTCATTCGACGGAAAACCAACCAAAACAGCGCGAGCGGTTTCGGGCTTTTGCAGAATGCGAACCGTGACTTCAGTAACGACTCCCAACAACCCTTCAGAGCCCGTCATCAGACCCAGTAAATCATAACCATCGCTATCGAGATGTTTCCCCCCAAGGCGAACGACTTCGCCCGTGATCAACACCATTTCAATGCCCAAAACATTATTGGCCGTGAGGCCATATTTCAAACAATGCACACCGCCGGAATTTTCCGCCACATTGCCGCCGATTGTGCAGGCAATCTGTGACGAAGGATCAGGCGCATAATAGAAGCCCTTATGTTCAACAGCTTTGGTGATGCCCAGATTGGTCACACCGGGCTGCACCACTGCGCAACGATTTTCAAAATCGATTTCAACAATGCGGTTGAACTTCGCCATGCCGAGCAGAATGCCGTCTTCTAGTGGCAGCGCGCCGCCTGATAACGAAGTGCCAGCACCGCGGGGAACAACTTTGATATTGTGGTCGTGCGCATAACGCAGCACTTCAGAAACTTGGGACACTGTTTCAGGCAGCACCACGACCATCGGCATTTGTTTATAAGCTGTGAGGCCGTCTGATTCATAAACACTCATTTGACGCGCGGCATCAATGACACCTTCGCCCGGCACGACTTTTTTTAATGCGGCAACGATTTCGGCACGGCGGGCCAGAACCGCTTCATCTGGTTTTGGCATCATCAACATGGCTCATTAGCTCCATAAACTTTCTCACCCGCAACATAGGTCGCTTTGATAGCACGATCATCGCCCAGAATTGCCAAGGCAAACAAAACTTCTTCAATTGAATTAGAAAGAGAATGTCGTGCGGCCAAAACACCTGTGGCTGTTGGATCAAGCACAATAATATCCGCAAATTTGCCGATTTCCAGATTACCTGTTTCGTCGTCAATGTGAAGGCGTTTTGCATTACCCAATGTGGCCATGTGAAACAGTTCTGTGGCCTTCATTTTGCGGCCCGACAGCATTTGAACTTTATAAGTTTCACCAAGTGTTTGCAGCATGGAGAAACTTGTGCCACCGCCAACATCAGTGGCAAGGCCAAGCGAAACCGGACGATCGTCTTTTTGAAGATGGTTCATCGACATCAGACCTGAGCCTAAGAAATTATTTGATGTTGGGCAATGTACGACTGTTGATCCGCCTTCATGCAAACGCTGCGCTTCACTTTCTGACAAATGCACACCATGGGCAAAGAGGCTGCGATCCGTCACCAATCCAAAGCGCTCATAAACGGCGGTGTAATCATGTTCGTTTGGAAATAGTGTTTTAATCCACGCAATTTCAGAAGCGCTTTCCGAAATATGCGTTTGCATCAATGCGCCCTTGCAAAGCTGCAGAAGTTCCCCAGCAGATTTAAGTTGGGCTTCAGTTGATGTGATTGCAAATCGGGGTGAAACCGCATGACGCAGGCGACCTTTGTTATGATAGGTGTCATACAATGCCAGTGTATCAATTGCGCCTTGTTCAACGTTGTCTTGGACGGCTGGAATAGCATTGCGGTCCATCAAGGTTTTGCCGGTGATCAAAGCCATATTGTTTTTATGGGCGGCCTTGAACAAAACTTCCACACCTGCCTTATGTGACGAGCAGAAGGCCAAGGCTGATGTTGTGCCATTTTTAAAAAGCCGAGAAACAAAAATGTCTGCGGCTTTTGTCGCGTGTTCGGCATCAGCATAAAGCGCTTCTTCCGGCCAAGTGTACCTTGTCAGCCAATCGAGCAAATCCGTCGCTGCGGCGGCAAGCATTCGGTATTGCGGGAAATGGATGTGCGCATCAATAAAGCCAGCCATCAAAAGCGATTGGCCGTAGTCTTCACGTGGGACTTGATCAAACGCACGGGGCAGAAGTGGCAATGGCCCACGCCACAAAATCCTTTTATCATCGCCGATCACAATCGCGCCGCGCTCATCATGTGTGAGGTCTTGGGCTGTCTCACCAAAGGCAACAATTTGACCAAGGAGAATTTTGGTCATGGCATGACCGCCGCTTCGAGGCGGAAACTGATGATACGGCAGACTTGCAAAATGGCGGTGTCGAACTCTAGGTCTTTGTTGTTTTTAACACGCGCTTCAAAGGCCGCTAGAATTTGATGTTTAGTTGCGCCTTTCACAGCGAAGATAAACGGGAAACCATTTCGCAATTTATAGAGGTCATTCAATTTTGTGAAGGTGGCAAACTCATTGGCACTCAAAGTATCAAGGCCAGAACCTTTTTGTTCATTGGTCGAATCTGTTGTCAGTTTGGCTTTCGTTGCAAGATCAGGGTGAACACGCAAAAGGGCCAGTTGCATGTCTTGCGGGGCGTCCGAAACCGCATCAATAAAAGCGCTGCGCATATCGGCAAACGTCGCATAGGGCCGATCAAATGTTGCGTCCTCGGCCACCCACGGTGAATGCTCTGCAATGTCACCAAACTGTGCGACAAAAGCTTCGTCAGTCATTTGATTTATGTCAGCAAGGGTGATCATTGCGCGGCAATCCATGCGCCAAGTTTGGCGCGCTCTTCCGGCAGCATCTGTGTTTTATTTGCCATGGGCATGGCATTGTTGCGCACGGCTTGCGCTTCAATTTGCTTGGCATATTTTTTCATATCATCAATGGATGAAAACATGATTCCCTTTGGTGCGGCCTTGATTTTATCATCGGTGGGGTTTGCAGCATGGCAAGAGCTGCAACGATTTTGCACGATTTCAAACGCTTCAGCGTCGCTCACTTTTGGGCCATTGTAACTTATATCTTTTGGTTGTGTGAGCATCACGACACCTGTCAGGCACAGGCCAATTATCGGAATTGTCCAAGCGATCTGACCCATCTCGTCGCCCACTTCATGACGCAACAGGAAATGACGCGAGACACCACCGATGAGCACAATCAAACTGACAATCGCCCAAGCCTGCGGATGGCCGGTGATGATCGCGTAGTGGTTGCTTGTCATCATGAACAACACAGGCAATGTGAGATATGTATTATGCAATGAGCGTTGCTTGCCCATCGCGCCATATTTGGGGTCAGGCTTTTCGCCCTTCAAAAGTGTGGCTGTGATTTTGCGTTGATTGGGAATGATCACGGCAAAAACATTTGCCGCCATCATGGTTCCGACAAATGCGCCGATATGGATGAATGCGCCGCGACCCGAGAACACATGAGAGAAGAAATAAGAGGCGGCGATGATCAATACATAAACAGAAATTGCCAGCCATCCCGTGTGCTTGCCGATGGTGGAGCGGCAGAGCGCATCATAAATAAACCATCCACCCACGAGCGACGCGACGGAAATGCCGATAGCTCGCCACGTGGTCAACGCCATCACCGATGGATCAATCAGATAGACATCTGCTGCGATGTAATATTGAATGATGAGCAGCAAAAAGCCAGTAATCCATGTGAGGTATGCTTCCCATTTAAACCAGATGAGATGGGGTGGCAGCTCTGCCGGCGCGGACAAATATTTGCGTACATGATAAAACCCACCACCATGCACCTCCCATGCTTCGCCCGAAACACCTTCAGGCATGGCGCTGGCTTTGCGCAGAGAAAGATCAAGGGCGACAAAATAAAATGACGTGCCGATCCAAGCAATGCCAGCAACAAGGTGGCCCCAGCGCACGAGGATGTTGAGCCACTCAGTGAGGAAAGGGTCCATTGTCATTTCACTGTCCGTCATTCCCGCGAAGGCGGGGATCCATTTCAAAACGGCTGTCTCGCCCATAATGGATTCCCGCCTTCGCGGGAATGACGGTGAGAGAAGAAGCGAGCATGACGGTGGTTAGAGTTTGAATGACCTCATTTCGCTCAAGCATCTGAACAGCCACGCCAGCCGCAATTGCTGTTGGCAGTTTTGATTTGAACAACGATACGCCGATAGGGCAGGTTAAGTGAGTTGCATCTACACCTGCATCGCGCAGGCGCTTGATGAAGCGCGCACGTTTGGTTTGGCTGCCGATTAGGCCAACGAATGAGAAGCTGGGATTGCGCAGTGCATAATCTACAATTTCAAAATCTAACGCGTGGCTGTGGCTCATCACCAAGACGAACGCATGATCTTCCATGTCGCTGGGAACACCTGTGCGGCACGACACATTTTGCGGAACTGCAGCGGGAAACGCGCCTTGTCTGGCATCCCACCAAGAAACCCGAAATGGCAAAGGCGCTAAAGCCATCACCAGAGCACGCCCCACATGCCCAGCTCCCCACAGGTGAATATGGCGTAGATCGTCTTTATGTTTCGCAGAGTTTATGCGCAGACTGGCCAGAGAAGTTTGATCAAAACTTTCGATGCGCAGATCAACTCGCCCACCACAACATTGACCAAGATCAGGGCCAAGGCTTTTGCGAATGGTTTTATGAGTAGCAGGCTTGCCCAATAATGCTTGTGCTTCGGCCATGGCATGCCATTCCAAAGTGCCGCCGCCGATGGAACCATGAAAACCTTGAGGTGTGACCACCATCCATGCACCAGCTTCACGCGGCGTTGAACCTTCGGCGTTGGTGATTGTGATCAACGCGCATGTGTCATGGGCTTCAACGGCACTTACAATTTTGGCCCAATAGTTCATAGCGACTGAACCGCACGCAAAATATTTTCGGGCGTTGCTGGCGCATTGAGTTTCGGGACAACACCGGGCTTGATTGAAGCAACAGCATCCATCACCGCACACCAAACGGAAATGGGCAAGATCAATGGCGGCTCGCCTACCGCTTTAGAGCGGTAAATTGTATCCATCACATTGCCTTTGGATTTATAGAGCGCCACGCGAAAATCTTCTGGCACATCTGAGGCACATGGGATTTTGTAGGTTGAAGGCGCGTGGGTGCGCAAAACACCTTTTGCATCATAAACCAACTCTTCGGTGGTGAGCCAACCCATCCCCTGCACAAAACCGCCTTCAATTTGGCCAATGTCAATTGCGGGGTTCAGCGAGCGGCCCACATCATGCAAAATATCAACACGAGTGACTTTCATTTCGCCTGTCATGGTGTCGATCAAAACTTCAGAGCACGAAGCACCATAAGCGAAATAATAAAACGGCATGCCTTTGCCGGTGGCGCGGTTCCAATAAATTTCAGGCGTGAAATAAAAACCTGTGGACGAGAGTGAGATTTTCGCTTCTTTCGTGGCTTTGGCGAGATCAGCAAAGCTCATAGATTTGCGCCCAGCTTTCACTTTACCATTCGCAAAAATAATTTTGGACTTGGCCACTTTCCAAATTTTTGCAGCATGGGCGGCCATACGGTCTTTGATAATTTTTGCAGCATTGGCCGCTGCCATGCCATTGAGGTCTGTGCCGGATGATGCAGCAGTGGGCGATGTGTTGGGCACTTTTCCCGTGGTCGTTGCGGTGATGGCCACATGTTGAAGCGCAATGCCAAAAACTTCCGCCACTATTTGCGCCACTTTTATATAAAGCCCTTGGCCCATTTCTGTGCCGCCATGATTGAGATGCACTGAGCCATCGGCATAAACATGAATCAATGCACCCGCTTGGTTCATTTGTGTGAAGGTGAATGAAATGCCGAATTTAACCGGTGTGAGGGCCAGTCCTTTTTTTAGAATTTTGTTGGTCTTATTGAACGCCGAAATCTCTTTACGGCGTTTTGCATAAGATGAAGTTTTTTCAAGTTGGGCGATGACATCAGCCGTAATATTATCGCGCAGCTTTTGGCCGTAAGGTGTTACATCACGTCCGCGCGAATACAGATTACGTTTACGCACTACCAGCGCGTCCACCCCGGTTTGAATGGCAATGGCTTGCATCATTTGTTCTGCAAACAAAATCCCTTGCGGCCCGCCAAAGCCTCTGAAGGCCGTGTTTGAAACAGTGTTGGTTTTCATGCGGCGCGTGGCAATGTTATAAGCGGGGTAGAAATAGGTGTTATCGGCGTGAAACATGGCGCGGTCGCAAATGGCGTTGCTCAAATCAGCAGAATATCCGCAACGTGCCATCATGTTTACATCAACTGCTGTGATACGCGCAGTCTTATCGAAGGATGCAGAATAATCCATTTGAAAATCATGGCGCTTTCCCGTCATGATCATATCATCATCGCGGTCTAAGCGACACTTGGCGGGGCGGCCCGTTTTATGGGCGGCCAATGCAGCAAGGCAGGCCCATTGCGATGCTTGAGACTCCTTGCCGCCAAAGCCACCACCCATGCGGCGGCACTCGGCTGTTATTTTTGCTTCGTCCACTCCGAGCATGGCAGCAACGGAGTGTTGAATTTCAGTGGGGTGTTGCGTTGAGGTATGAACCAACATGGTGCCTTGCTCACCGGGAATCGCAAAAGCAATTTGGCCTTCAAGATAGAAATGCTCTTGGCCGCCGATTTCGAATGAGCCCGATATTTTGTGAGCCGAGGATTTTATGAGTTTGGCAACGGCACCTTTCTTAAAAGCATAAGGCGCAAGCAAATCAGGCTTTGCTTCTTTCAAAGCGTCTTGAACAGAGACGGCAGGGACTTCTTGAGCGATTTCGATTTTTGCGAGCGTGGCTGCGCGTCTAGCCTGATCGCGCGTTTCGGCAACCACCGCAAAAATCACTTGACCATGAAATTGAATTTCTCCCATCGCCAAAATAGGATCATCACCTGCAGCAGGGCTGCAGTCATTTTTATGTGGAATATCTTTGGCAGTAAAAACAGCAATGACGCCGGCAGAAGCGTTAACCGCACTTAAATCCAATGAAACAATTTTGCCGCGTGCGCCTTGTTTTGCAAAGCCGGGGGCCACATGGACAGTGCCTTCGGGTTCGCGCATATCGTCAATGTAAACGGCGTTGCCTTGCACATGCAGTTCAGCACTATCATGAGCAACGGATTTACCAACGGTTTCGAGCATCATGTGAGCACCCGCAGATTCGTTTCGCCCGATGCTTCCATCAGGGCTTTATGGAGCAATGCATTTGCGGTGGCCGAACGATATTCGGCGCTGGCGCGCATGTCACTCAGAGGCGTGTAGTCATCGAGGGTGATGCTGAGCGCTTCTTGCAATGTTTTGCCGACTAGCGCCGCTTCAGTATTTGAAGCCCGTTTTGGGGTTCCTGCCATGCCGCCATAGGCGATGCGGGCGGCGATAATTTTATCGTTTTCAACAGTGAATAAAAATGCGCCCATGACCGCTGAGATGTCGTCGTCGCGACGCTTAGTGATTTTGGCGCAATTAAAAATCTGATTGGCTTTTGGCTTCGGCACATCAATGCGCCACACCAGCTCGCCGGGTTTTCGGTCTTGTTTTCCGTAAGCGATAAAATAATCTTCCAGTTTAATGATGCGTTCAGATGTGCCGTGACGCAAATACAAAGTAGCGCCCAGTGCAATCAAGGCTGGCGGCATGTCGCCGATGGGTGAGCCATTGGCAATGTTGCCGCCAATTGTGCCGGAAGCCCGAACCTGTCTGGCGCCGATGCGCTTGAGCAATGCACCGAGATCAGGGCTGATTTTTTCTAACACACCATATGCATCTTCATATGTTGCACCAGCACCAATTGAAGCATGATCGCCGTGATATACAATATCGGCAAAAACTGCAGCGCGGCCCGTGTAAATAATCTTGGGTTGGGCGCGCATTTGCTTGTTGATCCACAGTCCAACATCTGTGCAGCCGGAAACAATCGTTGCTTCGGGATGTTTGGCACAAAGATTTGAGAGTGACTCTGCGCTGGCCGGGGCAGCAAAAAATGCGTTTTCGCCACCAACAAATAATTCGCCATCAATGGCGTTTAACGTGGCGCAGGTTTCAGCTTGCGCCTTGTGCCAGTGATCCTCCGACTTGTCACAAGCGGCAAGCCCCGCATCAATGATCGGGCGGTAGCCTGTGCAACGGCAGAGGTTTCCAGCAATCTGCTCCACCACATCTTGCCGCGTAACTTTGCGCTGCTCATGTGCCAGCGAGAACAACGACATCACAAACCCCGGTGTACAGAAACCACATTGCGACGCATGGGCATCCACCATGGCCTGTTGCACGGGATGCAAAACACCGCCTCGCGCCAGATCATCGACCGTGATCAACTCCTTGCCATGAATTTGGCCCAGCAGCAGGATGCAGGCATTTACGGCTTGATAACGCACCCCACCATTGTGCGGCGTTCCCAGCACCACAGTGCAGGCACCGCAATCACCTTCATTGCAGCCTTCTTTTGTGCCTTTGGACTTTTCAGTGAGGCGCAAATAATCAAGCAGCATCGTGTCCGGTGCAAAATTCTCAATCTGCACCATTTCGCCGCGCCGCATGAATTGCAAAGCGTTCATCAACTGCCTCGGTAAGTCGAATAGCCAAAAGGCGAGAGCAGAAGCGGCACATGAAAATGCTGTGAAGCATCCGCGATCCCAAAATGGATCGGGATTATGTCGAGGAAAAGTGGTTCAGTCAGCTTCAAGCTCAACCCGCGCAAATATTCGCCAGCGAAGAAACGCAGCTCATATTGTCCTGATGTAAATGTGTCACCTTCCAGCAACGGTGCATCAGCGCGGCCGTCAGCGTTGGTAAAAATTGTTTTGATAAGCCCGTTCCGCCAAACTTCAATGCGCAAACCTTGAGCGGGTCTACCCAAAGCCGTATCCAAAACATGTGTTGTCAATTTGCCCATCTTAAGTCCTCAAATCAGAGTGTAGGATGATCATGGTTTTTCGGCAATAACAAGTAAGACGTTGAAATGTCACAGCGCTTGATTTTACTGGCATTCCGGTTCAAAGGAGGCGCAAATCTGAGTGATACAAAGGAATCTGATGGCTAAAGAAGAATTGCTAGAGTTTGAGGGCACTGTTGCCGAACTTCTGCCCAATGCAACATTTCGGGTGAAGCTTGACCACAACGCCCACGAAATTATCGCCCATACCTCTGGTAAAATGCGTAAAAACCGCATTCGCGTTTTGGCGGGTGACCGGGTTATGTGTGAAATGACGCCCTATGATTTGACCAAGGGCCGCATCAATTATCGGTTTAAATAATGGTTGAGGCTGCCGCCAAGCTTGTTTTGGCCAGCGCCTCACCGCGCCGCTTAAGCCTGCTTGACCGCATTGGTTTGACACCTGATTTGCTTAATCCTTCCGACGTTGATGAAACGCCTTTAAAGCGTGAAAGCCCGCGCCGCCTGTCTATTCGGTTGGCTGATGCCAAGGCCGAAAAGGCCAAGGGCATGCCCTTGGTCAAAGGTCTTGGCAACAATGTTTACGTACTTGCGGCTGATACAGTGGTAGGTCTTGGCCGCCGCATTCTGCCAAAAGCTGAAACATACCAAGATGCTAAGGATTGCTTGAATCTTTTGTCGGGCCGTTCGCATTGGGTTTATTCGGCAATCAGTCTGATCGCACCCAACGGCAAAAAATCCTCGCGCTGCGTTGAAACCAAAATTCGCTTCAAGCGTTTTTCGCGTGATGATATTGAAAGCTATCTCAAATCTGAAGAATGGCGCGGCAAGGCGGGTGGTTATGCCATTCAAGGCCGCGCTGAATCCTTTGTCCGCTACATGGCAGGATCGCATTCGGCGGTTATTGGTTTACCGCTCTATGAAACCGTTTTGCTCCTGCAAGGTGCAGGCTATCCGGTGCAACATAAATGGATGATGCAACCTATCAGTGAGCTGTGATGGCCAAAGTTATTCCCTTACATCCGCGCAAACCTTGTCCCATCTGCAAGAAAACGTCGTCACAAAAATATCATCCGTTTTGTTCAAACCGCTGCGCCAACGAGGATTTAAACTCTTGGCTGGGTGGCAAATATTCAATTCCAGTGGTCGACGATGAAGACGAAGATGGCAAAGACGAGCTAAGCTAAAGCTGGTTTCCACAGTACGCTTAAAGAATTCGACTCTGGTGTTCTTTGGCCGATTGGGTGATCTTGTTGGCCGTAAATACACATTCCTCGTCACCATTGTGGTGATGGGCATTTCAACATTCTTGGTCGGCTGCCTGCCGTCTTACGCAAGCATCGGTGCTCTGGCCCCAATCCTGCTGCTCATCATCCGCCTCACTCAAGGATTGGCTCTCGGCGGCGAATATGGCGGTGCTGCAACTTACGTGGCTGAACATGCAGAAAATGGCCGCCGTGGTTATGCTACAAGCCGGATCCAAACCACGGCTACAATCGGCTTATTCATGTCTCTCCTCGTGATCGGCGGCCTTCGTTGGTTCTCTGATCCGGCTTGGTTCAAAGATGGCACAGGCGGCATTATTGCTGGCTGGCGCATTCCTTTCCTCGCTTCAATCATTCTTTTGGCCTTCTCGGTCTGGATTCGTTTGAAGTTGAACGAGTCACCCGTGTTCCAAAAAATTAAGTCTGAAGGTCGTGGTTCTGCAACACCGATCCGTGATTCATTCTTCAAATATCCAAACAACAAATATGCTCTGCTTGCCTTGTTGGGCGCAACCATGGGCCAAGGCGTAGTGTGGTACACCGCACAATGCCACTTCACGATCTTCCCTGTAAAAGGCTGGACGACTGAAGGCGATTGCGACAAGGGCAAAGCAATCCTGACATCAAACGGCATCGCATTCACGTCTGTGGACGCTGCTGCCACGAAAACGGCTACAACAGCAATTGAAACACTCGTCAATGATTTGCGCAAAGCGGCCGATGCTGCGGCAAAGCCAATTGGTGCAGTCAGTTCAATTGCTGCCCCAGTGGTTGCTGCTGATGGGACGGCAACGTCTGGTTTGGTGGCATGCTGCCGTTGTTTGCCACAGCTTATGTGGCCTACACAGGTAATATTTTGCGGGCCTGTGGTATACAGTGGTTTTTGCGGCCATCACGGCGGTGGTTGGTTTCTTGTTCCTGAAAGAAACCAAGGACGTGGATATCGCTAAAAACTAATTATTCATCCCATCGAAACCCCGCCTTTCAGCGGGTTTTTTTTGTTTGAAAGTTGGTTGCAACAGCCGAATTGATCACCTATACAGCCAATCACCAAGATGCCCGGATAGCTCAGTTGGTAGAGCAGCGGATTGAAAATCCGCGTGTCGCTGGTTCAATTCCGGCTCCGGGCACCATTTTTTCAATAGAATAGTTTTTGATAGAGGTTTGCGGGTTGCCACCGATGGTGGGAAGTTGCTGTGCTGAATATGATATTCACAGGCTTGATCTGAAACCACATCTTTGCCAGAGTTGATGCCGAGACCACAGACAAAAAATGCCACCACAGGTTCGCTATGGTGGCATGATGTTTTTTTCGAGCAGTCAGGCCGGTAGTTGGAAGAACCAGTTGGCCCAGAGCACAACGGCGGCACCCGCAGCAAGTGCAAGATAAGGCAACAAGCCGGCTTTCTTTTCACCCATGTCACCATCTTTCAAACCCAAGGCTTCAAGCGCACCAGCAGGGAACTTGCCACCATCTTGAATGTAATGGCGGTAGTAAAACACAGGGATAATGAGTGCTGCGAAAATAAGGCCAGCCCACAAAGCATTGGAATAACCCCACACCTTTGCGCCTGCACCAAGAAACAGCGCATTTACAAAGGCAAGGAATGTGTTGAACCCAATCAAAGCGGAAGGTGCTTTCCAGGGCCTAGCAATATGGCCTGAGTCCATGCGGTGGATCCAACCAGCATTCAAATTCAAGAAGTTGAATATGATATAGCCCACATTCGAAATGGCCAGCACATAGAAATAACCAACAGAGTCAGTTGCCAGCGCCAACAAGAACAAGTTGAACGCAAAATCTGTCCACATGGCTTTGCTTGGCGCGCCATTGGCGTTAACGCCACTAAGATAACGCGGTAACCAGCCATCTTTCGAACCTTGATAAAGCGTACGCGAAGACCCGGCCATCGCTGTCATAATGGCGAGGAACAAAGCCAAGATCATCAAGATCACAAAAATCTGTGTGACGACCGGATGACCACCAACCATGTTTCCCAAAGCTTCAGCAACACCCGTTCCATCTACAATGCCGCCTGCGAGCAAGCCGGATTGGCCGAGCACACCTTGGAAGGCAAAGGGTACGAGGAAGAAGAACACACAACACAGCAAGCCAGAATAAAAGATTGCTTTGAATGTGTCGGTCTTTGGGTTCTTCAATTCACTGGTATAGCAAACCGCAGTTTCAAAACCATATGTTGACCATGCAGCGATATAAAGCGAGCCAAGAATAAGCGTCCACCCGCCAATGCTCCATGTGCCATCAATGCCTGAATAAGCAGCTGTTGGCGGCAAGAGGCCGGTTACGTTTGCACTTGAAATTGCACCTGTTAAAATTGGCACAAGTCCAACCAGCAGCAACGGCACCAAGACAATAATTGCGAGTAGTTTCTGAGCTTTTGCTGTAGACGCAATACCGCGATGTTGAATAGCCAGCATCAACAACATCAACGCAACGCCAATTAGGAATTTAGCGTTGAAATGCAACCCGCCAAGGCCTGGAATATTGAACGTGAAAAATTCCCAACCCCTGATCGCTGGAGTTGCAGCCGTTGTGACCGCTGCAATGGCGTCCGCGGCAACTTTGCCCGCATTGGCAGGATCAGCCAACCAAGCAATGACTTGCGCCGACTGTTCAGTAACAATTGGAATTGGGAACAATGCATTCAGAATATAGCCAGCAGCAATCACGCAACCGAGCGATAATACGGGACTCCAAGCAAACCAATTGCACCATACTGAAAGGGGCGCGATAAATTTTGAATAGCGCAGCCAAGCCGTGGCCCCATAAATTGAAGTGCCGCCAGACTTGTTGCCAAACATGCCAGCCATTTCAGCGTATGTGAAAGATTGCAGGAAGCCCATGATCATTGAAATGATCCACACTACAAAAGCAACTTTGCCTGCCGTGCCTGCAATGCCGCCAATTGAAAATAATACAAGTGGTGGAACGCCCGCCGCCACCCAAAAGGCGCCTTTCCAGTCTAGTGATCGGACGAGTTCGCCCGTGTTTTTGCTCGATGACATAATTATCCCTTCTTCCTGTTACGTTTCCCCGGCGCGTCTCTATTCCTTGAAACTTCGCTACAGGAAACATTTTTTAATGACATTATATCGACCGTCAAGCGAAACTGTGAGATAATGAGCTAGAGATTGAGACATTGACCATGAATCAGATACAACTTTCACGTTCCGTCGCACCTGCGGCCAGCCGCATCTTGCGCCCGGGCGTTCGGAAATTGGGGCAAGGCGTTGAGCGGCATGTGATCAGGGGGCAGGGTTCGCTTGTCATCCCAATAGTTGTCGGCGACGTGTTGCGGTTGACAGATATTGAGGGTGGTCAGCCCGCTGAGGTCTTGTTTTGTGATGGGGCAGGGAAGTTTGATTGTGGCGCTCTAGGACACAAAGCAAACGGAACGGGCGAAGGCTTGAAGGCAATTCTGGCCTCCGCCGCGCTGGATGCAACGCGGTCGCGGAAGGCACTTCAAAGTAAGGGCATAGATTTAGGTCAAGCTTCGTCGATTGATCTGTTTGGCCATTCGGGTCGTGCCGGTAATCAGGCGGCATTTACTGTCGAGCGCGATGGTTTTTTGATTGTTGTTGCCCCCGGCGCACCCATGGCGGTGGATGGTTATAACACGTCAACCGATATTGAACTGCGCATCACGCGGAAAAATCCAAAATACAAAAACTTTGAGGCTTTGCCTGACCCGCTGGCCGATCCGCTGAATGACATCCGCATCAAGGCAGCAACGGCCAATGCTTATATGGTAAAGGCTGGCGAATATATTCAAATCATTGATGTGTCTGGCCGGCAGATGACGGACTTTCAATGCTTCTCAGCTGCAAAGCTGGATAAAGGAATCGAAAACGCACTTGATGCCACCGTCACGCGCACACTGACGGGTCGGGCCTATCCCATTCCGGGTCTGCCATCAAAAGCTTTTGGATTTGATTTTGAACCAATGGTTGAAGTGGTTCAAGATACGTGTGGGCGGCATGATGCTTTTGCTACGGCCTGCAATTCGAGGTTCTATGACGACATGGGCTATCCCGGCCACGTAAACTGCACGGATAATTTCAATTATGCGCTCAACCCCTACGGCATTGTCAAGCGGCGCGGTTGGGAAGCGCTGAATTTTTTCTACAATACCAGAATGGACCACGCCAATATTATTACGTCTGATGAATCATGGTCACGCGCGGGGGATTATGTGTTGCTCCGTGCACTGACGGATTTGGTGTGTGTTACATCGTCTTGCCCTGATGATATCGATGCTGGCAATGGCTGGGATCCGACCGATATTCACGTCCGCACTTATGCGGCCAAAGAGAAGTTTCAACACGCCATGGCTTACCGTTCATCCCCTGATGCTGACCCTGTTTTGACCAAGGAAACATCTTTCCACAATAAGTTCGCAGCGCTCACGCGAAACTTTGGAGAGTATCGTGGCTATTGGCTGCCTAACAGATTTAACAATGAAGGGCCGATTGCTGAATATATGGCCTGCCGCGAAAAAGCAGTTGTTTTAGATTTGTCGCCCTTGCGCAAATTCGAAGTGACGGGGCCTGATGCTGAAGCGCTGCTGCAATATTGCGTGACGCGCGATATTCGGAAACTTGCCGTGGGCCAAGTGGTGTACACTGCCATGTGCTATGACAATGGTGGCATGATTGATGATGGTACGGTGTTCCGTCTCGGCCAAAATAATTTCCGCTGGATTGGCGGAGATGATTATTCTGGCGAATGGTTGCGCGAACAAGCTGAGAAAATGGGCTATCAAGCTTGGGTACGCTCATCGACGGATCAGCTACATAACATTGCCGTGCAAGGCCCGAACTCACGCGAGATTATGAAAGAGATTATCTGGACTTCGGCAACACAGCCTTCGATGGCTGAGCTTGAATGGTTCAAATTCTCTGTTGCACGCATTGGCCATTTTGAAGGCGCACCCGTTGTGGTTTCGCGGACGGGCTATACTGGTGAACTTGGCTATGAAATTTTTTGTCATCCGAAAGATGCTGAAACAGTTTTTGATGCGGTGTGGAAAGCGGGCGAAAAATATGGGCTGGCACCCATGGGTCTTGAAGCACTCGATATGGTGCGCATTGAAGCTGGGCTGATTTTTGCGAATTACGAATTCAATTCCGAGACAGATCCATTTGAAGCGGGCATTGGGTTTACAGTTCCGCTTAAATCCAAGCAGGATGATTTCATCGGCAAGGCGGCGCTCATTCAACGCAAAGAACACCCGCGCCGGAAATTGGTGGGATTGGAAATTGATGCGAATGAAACGGTTGGCCACGGCGATCATGTTTATCTTGGTAGGGCGCAAGTTGGCGTGGTGACGAGCAGCATGCGCTCGCCGCTGTCAGGCAAAAACATCGCACTGGCGCGTATGGATGCGTTGAATGCAGAGATTGGCTCGAACGTCGAAATTGGCAAATTGGACGGACACCAAAAGCGATTGCCCGCGAAAATCGTTAAGTTCGCACATTACGATCCGGAGAAGGTGAAGCCTCGGAGCTAACAATGCGAGAGGCACGTGCATATGCAACTTACCTTATGGCCAGCAAACCTTATGGCACGCTCTATATTGGAGTGACGGGCGACATCATCACACGAACCACGCAACATCGTGAAAATCAGATTGATGGTTTTACAAAACGATATGGCATTCACCGTCTCGTTTGGTTTGAGTATTTTGGCGAAATTGACGTGGCTATCCAGCGCGAGAAAACGATGAAAAAGTGGAAGCGCGATTGGAAGATAAATTTGATTGAACGCGAGAATCCGCTTTGGGTAGATTTGTATCCGGATTTTTTTCGGATTCTGCCCCGCCACTTCTGAAATAAATAGTACCCTGAAACAATTGTCATTCCCGCACTTGTTGCGGGAATCCATTTCGATGCGTTACAAATGTTGAGTATAGCGCAGCGACTTTGGTTCGTATTGGGTTGCGGCTTTTACCAACGACGCTTCGCTGTATTATGCGTTGCCCCTGCGGAACCATGGATTGCCGGAACAAGTCCGGCAATGACAGGGCTTGATAGGGCGAAGACCCAAATTGCTGTCATCACCGGACTTGTTCCGGTGATCCATTTACATGCGTTACGGTTGTTGATTAGAGCGCAACGGTTTAGTTGTGCAATGTGTTGCGAAACCTACTAACGACGCTTCGCTGTATTATGCGTTGTCCCTGCGGAACCAAGGATTGCCGGAACAAGTCCGGCAATGACAGGGTATTAAGTAATTCACTTCACCTGCATAAACGCTTCCAATGAATCATCCATCGCTTCCAGCCAAGGTGTGTGGTGTTTGGGTTGCATGTTGCCGGTCATCAGTGAGCGATAGGACTTGTTACGGTAGCCCATAATATCGGCGGCTTTATCGTGCTCCCATGTCATGAAAGTTTTGTTGACGGCTTCAATATCAAAGGTTGGATAATCTGTGGCTTCTATCAGCTGCTTTACATAATCACCTTGGAACCAGATCATCTGCTCGGCATCTTGCAATTTTTCTTCGCGCTTGCGCCAGGCTTTAGAATCCTTTTTCATTGCATCGGCTTTTGGTAATTTAATGCGGCCCATGATCTGATCTCGCACATACCACGCTTGAGCATCAAACATATTGAACGTGTAGAATTGGTCTTGCATGCCGATGTAAGAAAGCTTTGGATTGCCTTCCCAGAAAACGCCCTTGTAAAGATCAAGCGGCCACAGGCGGTTGGCAGTTTTAAGGCGCAGGTCTTCGGGAAGGAATGGGAAGTGATGTTGATAGCCCGTGCAGAGAATTACCGCGTCAACTTCTTTAGTTGAGCCGTCTTTGAAAGTAGCAATTTTGCCATCAAGCTTTTGCAACAAAGGTCGCTCTTCAAAATTCTTGGGCCATGTAAAGCCCATGGGCTTGGACCGATATGTGGCAGTGACCGAAGCCGCACCATATTTCCAGCATTGTGAGCCAATGTCTTCGGCTGAATAGCTGCGGCCCACGATCAAAACATGTTTGCCTTTGAATTCCAGCGCATCGCGGAAATCATGGGCGTGCATGACGCGGCCACCGAAGGTTTTAATGCCCGGAAATTCTGGCACTTGCGGCGTAGAGAAGTGACCTGAGGCCACAACCACATTGTCGAACTGCTCGGTGTACATTTTGTCTTTCACACGGTCATGTACGGTGACGTTGAATTTCTTCTTCTTGGCGTCCCACTCCACCATGCGCACGGGTGTTGAGAACCGAACCCATTTGCGCACTTTAGCTTTTTCAACGCGGCCTTTGATGTAATCCCACAACACGGCGCGTGGCGGATAAGACGGGATGGCTTTGCCGAAATGTTCTTCAAATGTGTAATCCGCAAATTCCAAACATTCTTTCGGGCCGTTTGACCAGAGGTAACGATACATGGAGCCGTGGACTGGCTCTCCATGTTCATCTAGCCCCGTGCGCCATGTGTAATTCCAAAGACCGCCCCAATCTGATTGCTTTTCAAAGCACACGATTTCTGGAATTTTTGCTTTCTTTTTGGCGGCAGATTGGAAGGCACGCAAAACAGCGAGGCCAGAAGGGCCAGCACCGATAACAGCAACACGAGTCATTTAGTATCTCCCTAAATCAATCTGGAAAAATGCCGGAGCTGGTGGGTGCCCCGTCATCAAATTTTGAGAGCCATTCGACTGTCATAGGCCTGAAGCGGGTTAGGCCTTTGTAGTCGACTAACTCTGGTGGCAAGTCGCGGAGTACGCGGTGGAACCGTCTCGCCCATTTCGGGACAGTGACGAGTTCCTCCATCTTGATGAGATAGCAACGGATCACAAACAGAATGGCGTTGGAACGCGGTAAACGCCACAGGCTTTGCAACTCGCAACGCAGATGGACTTTGTTGCCGACATTTTCGGGCGTAACCGTCAACCGGTCTTGACCCCATTTCGGATAATTCTCCGGGCTCGTATCAAGGCGCGGATTGATCGTCATCGTCCAGTTCAAACGGCGAACAGGTTTACCCTGTTGCAGATTGAGCAAGAATTTGAGTGCGCGCTCAAAAATGCTCATTTGATGCGCCAGAGGCACAGGCCCATGCCACTCCATAAAGTTCATGCCAATATCAAAATCGAGAGACCAATCGGCTTGGGTGGTGACCATGCCTGCATCCATCCACAGTTGACCATCGCGTTGATCAACAATGCAGAAGTCACCTTGCGATTGGCGGGTGATATATTCCATCGGTTCAAAGGGAAGTGTTGATGCGTCACCGAAAGTGAATTTCTGATCGATGTTCATTGGTCGGTTGATCCAATGCCATTGATCGCCATTTTTGGTGAGCGAGAAATGTTCGGGATAACCCGCTGCTTGATGCTCCATCAAAAGTTCCAGCGTATCCCATTGCGCCTGCATCATGTGCGGCAAAGCTTGGCACCGCAGCGGATCTTCTTTCAGCACCAATGCGCGGTCTTCCATTTCCGCCACATAATGCTCATCTACATCAATCATGTTTTCGAACGCATAGCCCTTAGGGCCTGCGGGCACATGAGGTTCCATGTTCACGGAATACATATATTTGTCTTCATGAAACGGAAATGGAAAGCGCTTGATGTTTTCAGGGCTGTTGCGCGCCGTAAAATCATGACGGAAAGTTTCTTGTCTGAATTTAATGTTCATCTCATCATCCCTTACAGATCAAGCGTTATGCTCTGGCCCTTGAGGCGCGACACGCAGACCATAATCTTTTGGCCTGATGCTTTGTCTTCTGGTTCCAGAAAAATATCATGGTGTTCAATCGTGCCCTCACATGAAATCACATTTGTTTCGCATTGACCACATGCGCCTCCACGGCAGAGATAAGGCGCATCAATACCTGCGGCTTCGGCAGCTTCGAGAATGCTCTGATGTGTTCCCACTTCAACTTGTTTGCCTGATTTTTTGAAGTTCACATGGAATGGTTTTCCGGGCGGTGGTGCGAGGAATTCTTCCGAATGCAAACTTTCCTTTGGCCAGCCCAATTCGCGGGCTTTGCCCAACACCGCTTTGATCATGCCTTGCGGCCCGCACACATAAAGATGTGTGCCGAGCGGCTGTGCTGATAACAATCTGTCCGTTGGGATAAAAAGCTTTTCTTCGTCGCAATAAATATGGATGCGATGTGAGCCGTAACGTTCCTGCAAAGCCTGCCAATAAGCACCATGTGTTCTGGTGCGCAGCGCATAATGCAGTTCGAAATTACGTCCTTCGCGCTGCATCTGATCCATCATCGCCATCATAGGAGTAATGCCAATGCCACCAGCGAACAAAAGATGTTTGCGCCCGCGTTGATCATAAGGAAACAGATTGATCGGTTGACTGACAATAAGCGTGTCGCCAACTGCAACCTTGTCATGCAAATAATGTGAACCACCGCGCGAGTTTTCGACGCGCAACACACTGATTTCAAAGCCACTGCGATCAAAGGGAGATGACATGAGCGAATATGGCGTGCGCCGCAGAATTTCACCATCGCGCATCGCTACCACGATATGCGCACCACCTGAGAACACGGGGAAAGGCTCACCATCCACGCGCTCAAAGCGAAAACATTTCACTGCGTCCGCCACCTTGGTGATCTTGGCTACGCGCACGGTCATTTCAGTATTAACCGTCATGGAAACATCAACTCCGGTGCTGGTGCTGTGCCCGGTTCTTCGGCATCAATGCATACACCCTGAAACGCCGCAATGCGTCTTGAATAATGATCGCGAACCAGAAGTGAAAGCCCGCAATGTGTACAAATATAGGGGCTGGTTTTCACATCATCAGTAATGCCTTTGCAGTGCACACATTGCACACGCCGCGCTTCTGAACCGCGATGCTCGGTGCGAACCGAATTAAAATCAATTCCGCATTCAATAGCCACTTGCATCACTTGGCCGATAAAGCCTTCAGTGCCCGACACATAGAGCCTGAGGCCCATCTTGGCATTCTGCAACATGGCACGCAGGCGGTAGAGCAGAATGGGAATAGTCGGTGCACTCCAAAGATCATGCGGCTTCAGAGATGTAAGACGCGCGGATGGGCCGACGCACAGAAACTCGGAATGCGCCAAAAAATCCGAACCCACAGCTTTGACTTGATCCAGCACAGCTTCAACCCCCTCGCCGTCAATGGCGAAGATATGGCGCTTGGCATGCACTTCGATGCCAAGCCCTGTGTAAACTGGTCTGCTCTTGATCCCTTTGACTAACATTTAGCCGACAGCCGTTCTCTTTTTCTTTTCTGGATCATCAAACGTAATGGTGTGCGCAATCGCTGACGCCTGCACATTTTTGCCGCGCACTTCAAGCTTTGTACCTTGCTTCGCATAGGGCACATCAACCCGCATAATCGCCATGCTTTTTTTGGTCAGCTTGGAATAGCTTGGGCAAGTGATGACGCCAACTTTCTTTCCGTCAGCCCAAACCTCATCTCCGCCATCGGTAATTTTATCGCTATCAACCAACAGGCCAAATATCTTAAATCGTTCCTTGCCCTTTAATTTATAGTGCTCTTCATAACCTCGGAAATGAACCTTGCCAGGGCTCACTGTAAAATTGAGACCGAGCTCCCACAAGCTATCACCGGGCGGTTGATCAGCAAATGGATACATTTGAGAGTTGTCATAAGGATAAAACAGCAGGTAGCTTTCGACCCGCAGAAAATCGAGCGTCGTAAAGCAGACAGGCATGACACCCAGAGATTTGCCTTGATCCAGAATTGTATCCCAGATCATCGGCGCGTCTTGGCCACGGCAGAAAATTTCATAACCGCGCTCGCCCGTATAGCCTGTGCGCGAAATCATCACAGGCGCGCCAAACAAAGTGGTTTGCATGTGATGGAAATATTTGAGATCTCGAATGCCGGGCACATGTTTGGATAAAAATTCAACGGCCATTGGCCCCTGCAACGAAAGGTCATGCAGATCATCATCAAACAACACCGCGCAATTGCGCCCAGCCGCGGCTTTGGTGATTTCTTCATGGCCAGACCCTGAGCCATGTACCAGCATCCACGAATTAGGGCCTGTGCGATATAAAACACAATCATCGGTGAACATGCCACGGTCATTCAACATGCAGGCATAGACCGACTTGCCGGGGTAAATTTTGGTCACATCGCGTGTCGTGATGTAGTCTAGCACAGCAATCGCGTGTGGTCCGACGAGGTGCACTTTCTTGAGGCCTGACACATCCATCAGGCCTGCTTTGGTGCGCACGGCAGCATGTTGATCAAGAATATCAGCGTCATAGGTCCAAGCTGTTCCCATGCCGCTCCAATCTTCAAGTTTTGATCCCAACGCGCGGTGGCGATCACCTAAAACTGAAAATCTCCAAGACAATCCCATGCCTCAACTCCCTATTCGTTTCCCGCCTCATGTTTCCTTTGCGGAAACTATTATTCACCACTGTAACGCGATTATGGAGAGTTTCAAGTGAGATAGTAGATCAATCTGACTTTTGAAGAAATCATTATGAGCCCTAGTTGGGGCGTTCTGTCAGTGTGGGGTCTTTTTAACCCTATTTTAAAACGCCGCGCGCACTCTGCTCGTCGGTGACCAAGACATTTGCAAAACCTGCATGAAGCGCACCGCGCAAAACGGGAATTTTGTTAACTCCGCCGGAAGCGATGACAACTTGGGGGATGTTCTTTAGGTGTTTGGGTGGAAGTGCAATAACACGGCGGTTCATCGGATGGTCAACGACTTCGCCATTCTTATCGATCCAATGCCCGCAAATGTCACCAACCGCACCAGCTTTTTGCAGGCTGGCCGCGTCCATTTTTGAGAGCAATCCCAATTGGGTCATTGTGTTGGGGCTCGCCAGTTCACCAACTGAAAGAAGCGCAAGAGCAACTTTACTTCCTCGTTCAAACACATCGCGCACCATGGATTGTTTTACCAATACATCACGCGTTGCCTCAGAATCGGTTAGAGCGGGTGCCGCAACATAATAGCATTTTGCACCCACAATATCTGCCAAATGAGATGCCGTTTCATGGGGGTTCACCAATGATGATTGAGTAAGCCCCCCCATGAGAGAGACCACAGATAGGGCTTCATAATTACGCCGTGGAATAGACCTCAACGAATGTCGCAAGGTCTTACCCCAGCCAACGCCCACCGACATATTATCCTTAAGTTGCGATCCAAAGTAATAGCCAGCTGCATTGCCAATGATCTGCGGCAATTGTTCGGCATGGATCGGCGTGGGTATTACAACGGCATGCGTGAGTTTAAATTTAGCTTTAAGCTGTTCTTCAAGCTCGATACAGCTGGCAAGCCTTCCGGTTACATTGATCTGGATCAGCCCTTGTTCGCGGGCCACCGCCAGCAGACGGTTTATTCGGATGCGATTAAGCCCGAGCTTTTTTCCAATCTCAGCTTGCGTATTGCTACCCACAAAATAGAGCCATGCCGCGCGCGTGGCCAATTGTTCTTCGGGATCAAAAATTGATGAGGCATCGAAGACTGGCATATTCATATTAAAAACCTCAATGCATGCGGTGAAAATTTTGCCACGGAATATTGAGTGGTGCATCAGACGTCAACGTGGCCAGCAAAGCTTGAGTGAGTGGCATAGCATCTTTGGATAGTTTGCCATTCGCCATCATGGCTTGCAATGTTTTTGCTGTTGCCTTACCCAAATCAGCGCCTTCAATCGTCTCGCCTTTCATCGGGCCAAGGCGCACCTGGTCATAACTCAACCCGTGCCCCAGATGATTACCCAGTCTTGAATTGCGGCCCGCTTGGCAGGTCACATAAAGATCACCCACACCAGCCATGCCCCAAACGCTCTCGGCTTTCCCACCTTGCGCCAGTGTCAGCGTCATCATTTCACGCACGGCTTGATTAAATATGATCGCGGCGGCATTATTATTTTTGGCATTATTCTCGCTTGGTGACAGTTGCTCTAAAGCCCCGTGCGCCCATCCGACTGCGATTGCAAAAAAATTCTTATAAGCAGCACAGGTTTCAATACCAATAAGGTCAGTTGAAACACGGGGATGATAATAGCTGGTTTCAAGAGCGCCGCAGAGTTTGGATGCATAAGCCGCATCTTGCGAAACGATCACTGTTCCTGTTGGCCGACGCACAGCAAGTTCACCAGCGATGCAAGGCCCACCGATCGCAGCAACCGGAAAATCAAAGCCTCGTTTTGCGTGCAAAGAATGAGTTAAAAGTTCGGGCAGGGTAATGAGGCCATCCGCTTTAGCATGCATGCCTTTCGTAATCATCAAGATGGGAATGGGCTTGGTCAGTGTTTCCGAAAGTTGCTCGATGGCATTCAAAACGCCTAAAGACGAAACGCCGAGTAAAATAAGATCAGAATCATCACCAATCGCAGCTTTAAGTTCATCATGAAAAAAAACTTCAATTTCTTTAGGCAGAGTCACTTTTAAAGTCGGATGGAAATGTTGGGCCTTCATGCTTGTAATGATGGCCCCATCCAAATGGGTTCCAACCAAACGAACTTTAAACCCACGATCATGAAATGGTAAAGTCATGGCCGAGCCCATGACTCCTGCGCCAAAAATCGTGACGGTTTTCATCTGATTGCCATTTTTATTGTAGCGTCAAAGAGGTGAACCTTGTCGAGATTGGGTGCGAATTCGACAATGCTATCGCGCTTGAAAACTTGGCGGTCACGAATGATTGCGCAGATTTCTGTCTTATCCATTTCGGCGTAGACATGAATTTCTGGGCCTGTTGGTTCTGTCACCATGATCTTGGCCTTGATGCCTTTGCCAAGTGTTAAATCTTCGGGTCGAATACCGTAGATGACATGCTGACCCATCGCAGCCTTGTGGGATTTAGGGAGTGGCAGTTTTGTGCCTTCAGCAGTCAACACATGATCGCGTTGTACATGTCCTTCAATTAAATTCATCGACGGAGAACCAATGAATTGCGCCACAAATAAATTATTCGGAGTGTCGTAAACTTCAAGTGGCGTGCCTTGTTGTTCAATCACGCCGTCTCGCAAAATGACGATCTTATCGGCCATGGTCATCGCTTCAATCTGGTCATGAGTTACATATACCGTCGTTGTTTTGAGGCGCTCGTGAAGGTCTTTGATTTCGGTGCGCATCTGCACCCGCAGCTTTGCATCAAGATTTGAAAGTGGTTCATCAAACAGGAATACTGCCGGATCACGCACAATGGCGCGGCCCATCGCAACGCGCTGGCGTTGACCGCCAGACAGCTCGCGCGGATATCTTGCCAGATAAGGTTCAAGATTAAGAATCTTGGCCGCCCATCCAGTTTTTTCGTCGATCTCATTTTGCGGGCGTTTGGCCAAGGTCATTGAAAACGCCATGTTTTCTTTGACCGTCATATGCGCATAAAGCGCGTAGTTCTGGAACACCATGGCAATGTTGCGGTCTTTGGGGTGTTTTTGGTTGACGCGTTCACCAGCAATTTCAACGTCACCGCCTGTAACGGACTCTAGGCCCGCAATCATTCGGAGCAAAGTTGATTTCCCGCAGCCTGAAGGCCCAAGTAAAACCACGAAACTTCCATCATCAATGGTGAGGTCAACACCATGTACAACTTCAACATCACCATATTTTTTGACTATATTCTTGAGTTCTACGGATGCCATTTTATGCCTGTCTCATTTTAAATTGTTTGCAGAGATTGAAGTTTTTTGTTCCATTGCGAAACCGTTGGCCAAAGATCGCGGTAAACATCGAGTATTAGGCCGTAACGCTTGTTCTGCTTTGTGCGCGGGCGGAAAGTTTTAGAGGGTTTGCCTGTCATTTTTGCAGATGCATCAGGAATAGATTTAAACCATCCCGCACCTTTTGCGGCTGCACAGGCGGCACCCAATGACGACGCTTCCACTGTTTCCAACCGCTTCACATCGCGACCAGACGCATCAGCCAAAATCTGACACCAAAGGTCAGACTTTGCACCGCCGCCAATTGCAACGTAATGCTCAATTGTTTCTGTGGCAGCCTCCACTTTTTGCGTGGCCACCACTTGTTCAAGTGTCAAACCTTCAATAATGGCGCGGTAAATATCACCACGATTATGTGAGGGGCCTAGCCCCGCAATGACACCACGCGCGGATGAATCCCAATAAGGTGTCATAACGCCCGACCAATAAGGAACCAACATCAAGCCTTTTGCACCGACGGGCGATTGTTCGGCAGCTTTTTCAAGTTGATCAAATATTTTAGGCTTGGCATTTGTATCGACACGAAACAAATTTTCGACTGCCCAATTTAAAAGAAATGTGCCCGACCTCAAACACGTTTCATAGATATAGCCTTCCTCGGCAATGGCCGTCATCGTGCGGAAGGCTAAATTGTGTTTATAGCTCTTTCCGTAATTACCCGAAACAACCGCTGTGCCCAGATTGACATAGGCTCGCCCTTTCACAAACACATTGGTGCCGGTTCCAGCGCACTGGCCATCTCCACCACCAGCAATGACCAACGTTCCAGCTTTTAAGCCGGTGAGTTTTGCTGCTTTGGAAGTGACTTCACCAATTACTTCACCGGGACGCGAGAGTTTAGGCAATTTATTTTCAGTTAATCCCACAGAAGATAAAAGTGTTGCTGACCATTTCATATTGGCCATGTCTAACATGCCCATGGGGTCAGCCGAACCTGTTGAGCTATTCCATTCGCCGCTCAAAAAATGGGCTACGACACCGTGTACCTCGGCAGTTTTGTGCACACGCTTCCACATGGCCGGCATGTTTTTTTGAAACCATGCGCAGCGCATCAAGCACGCGATGACATCTAGCGGTTTTCCTGAAATGCGGTGGATGGCTTCTGCACCCAGCTTACTATCCATGTCAGGTAAAATCGAAGTAGCACGTTCATCGAGCCACAATGTGCCGGGCCGTAACGCTTTGTCCTTGCGATCAAATTGCGCAAAGGATTCGCGCTGACTGGAAATCGCAATAGCTGCAATGCGGTCTGCCGAAATTTTATTTGTCAGTTGCTTTAGCGCCTTGGCGGCAGCACCTGTCCAATCGCTTGCCTCTTGTTCATACCAACCGGGCTTTGGGTTGCCGATGGCAATGGCTGCTCGGCCCTCAGCCACGGCATGACCACGCCGATCCCAAGCAATGGCTTTTGTTGCCGTTGTGGAAGAATCAAGCCCGATGACAAGGTCTGGTTTCATGATTGGTTTCTAAAAAATATGGAGGCAG
The DNA here is from genome assembly GCA_043744395.1 of Aestuariivirga sp. Taxonomy (GTDB): domain Bacteria; phylum Pseudomonadota; class Alphaproteobacteria; order Rhizobiales; family Aestuariivirgaceae; genus Aestuariivirga. Next base: position 17,756 of record JAYTUV010000076.1, on the reverse strand, counting down.
GGAAAACCTGCCTCCACTGTTCTTTCAAGAATTACAGAGAAGCGTCTGTAACAGCTTTGTCGATTTGCATGGCGATTGCATCCATGCACTTCTTGGCATCGCCGCCGAAATCCTGGCCTGTGAGCAATTTGCCCAAGTTAACCGGAATTTCATTGTTCGAGAAGCCAGCCCACAACGGCATATCTGGCTCAGAAGCCATGTCATTGTTGATGGTTTCAAGAACAACTGGCAAATGCCGTGTTGTGCCAGGGCCAACAACTTCCTTGGCCTTCACGCGTGGGTCAGCAAACGACGATATACGCATTGGCGCAAAACCACCGCCCAATGTGCAACGTGTCATCACATCCTTCGAACATGCCCATTGCATGAATATCCATGCCGCATCGATGTTCTTGGAATATTTCGACAGACCCAAGATCGAACCACCTTGGTGAGCAGAGTTTGGAATTTCACCAAAACCTGCATCCGCAGCAGAACGGTAAGCCGCACCACGGATTGGACGCTTCGCTTCAATGAGACCTTTGACCTTGGAGTCAGCGGCATCCATACCGGGCATGAATTCATCCCAGCTGTTAACAAGCGCCACTTGCCCCGATTGCAACATTGCGAATTGACCATCCCATGTTGAGTTGGTTGATTCCGGCGGGGCATTTTTGAGAAGCTCTTGATAATATTGAAGGCCCTTAACGCCAGCTTCGTCGTTGCCAGAGAACTTCTTGTCCTTCGTAAAGATCGAGCCACCAGAGTTCCACACGACTTGTGTCCAATCGCATTCCAGCGAGTAGTGACCAGATTTGGCTTGGAGGCCTGTGCCATACATACCGTTGCCTTTTTCGGCTTCGGTAATCATCTTTACAGCGGCCAAGAATTCGTCAGGTGTGTTTGGCGGAGCAATTTTGTGTTTTTCCAAAATGTCCTTGCGGTACATGGTGGTCATGATCGGAATGTCGAATGGAATGCCGGCCCAATGACCATTATAAACAGCAAGACCTTCAACAAGTGGTTTGGAGAAATCTTCCCAATCCATTCCAGGCATGGCCAGATTCGGCTTATCTTTATAGTAGGCGATGGGGTCGATCGTATCTTGGGCAAATGTAGCAACCCACGACTGATCAAGATAATAGAGGTCATAAGAACCGAGCTGGCCTTGAACGTCTTGTGTAGCTTTGGCCAAAACTTGTTCCAAAGGAACGATTTCGATTTCAACTTCAATGCCGGTAGCCGCAGTGAATTCACCCTTCAGCTTATCAAGCACCACAGTTGGTGGTGTCGCTTCCGAGGTATAGCGGATCTTTGTACCTTTGTAAGGTGCAGAAACATCCTTCAACCATTTTGTCATTTCGTCATCAGCAGCGTATGCGGCATCGCCTACCAAATTATAACCGCGATCGCGGCGTGTGTTGCCAAGAAGACCGAGGTTAAAAGCGGAGAAGCCAACGCCAGCAAGGCCTGCTTTTTTTAGAAATGAGCGTTTTGAAATCCGGCGCGCCGAAAAGTCATTCGCCAAATCAATAATGTGGGTTTTTTTATCATACTCTCTAAAACTCATAGTTTCCTCCTAGTTGTTTTAAGTTCATTATTCAGTCGTAGAATCTCGATCGCAAGGTCACTCCTTCAGGGAGCCGAGGGTGAGGCCGCGAACCAGATGGCGTTGCACCAGCAAGATGAAAATAAAGCCTGGGATCATCGCCGCTGTGCCCAGCGCCGTGATGAAGCCCCATTCATTGCCAGTAGAAGTAACAAATGTTTGAATTTTTACAGGTACTGTTCTGATGTCACTCGTGAGAAAAAGTGCCAGAAGGAATTCTGTCCATGAAAATACGAAACACAAAACTGCCGCAGCAGCAACGCCACCTTTGGCCATTGGCAAAACAATTTTCCGGAATGTTTGAGAACGCGTTGCACCATCAATCATGGCCGCTTCATCGACATCTTTCGGAACATCATCGAAGAACGATTTCAAAAGCAGAACGGCAATTGGCAGGTTCATGAGAGCATAAATCAACATCAAACCAAGCCAACCCAGATAGTAATTGTCTGTATCGCGCATGCCCAACTTTTTGTAAGTTATGACAAGCGGAAAAATGATTGCAATGGGTGGCATAAACCGTTGGCCCAACACCCAATTGAGAAATGCATTACGTCCGCGAAACGCCATCCGTGAAAGTGCATAGGCTGCAGGAATAGCAACGATCATTGTGACCGTTGTCGCACCCATTGAAACGACCAAGCTATCCAGTATTGATGAACGCGAGTCGTAGGCCTCAGTCCCTGCAGTTCCCATGCCCAGACCAGCATCAATGGCCAGCTGCGAACGCGAATATCCAAACATCGTGACGGCGTAATTGATTGCCGTGGGCACAAAATCGAACCAAACAACGCGGTCTTTATCAAACACCGCGGAGATTGGTTTAATCGAGGTGAGCGCCCACCAGAAAACGGGGAACATAAATACCGCTGTTACAAAGGCAGCAAGAGCATCTCGAGCAATCTGCCATGGGCGCGACAGTTCCATTACAACTTCACCTTGAAGATGCGCATGAAAACAGTTGATGTTAAAATGACGAGCACCAGAGTTAAAATCGCAACTGCAGAAGCCAGCGGATAATCAGAGTTACCAAAGTAAATCCGTCCGGCATAACTTGTCAGGGTTTCAGTCGCCGTACCCGGCCCTGAATCTGTCATAACCTTGATGTAGTCAAAGGCCCGAAGCAGATCGACGCCGCGGATCAAAACGGCAATTGCAATGACTTTTGACATCATCGGCAATGTGAGTTTGAAAAACGCTTGAACTGGCGTCGCACCATCAATGGCGGCGGCTTCAAAGGGTTCTTTTGGAAGCGCCCGCAGTCCCGCCAACATGATTAGAACCATAAATGGCGTCCATTGCCATATCTCAGCCAGCATGACGCCAGCCAAGGCTGTCGAAGAATTTCCAAGAATTGAATATCCCGTCGGCAACAGTCCCATGCCGATTATTGTGCGCGCGATAACACCAAATGAGCCATTCAACATCAGAAGGAACATCATGCCCGTGACGGCAGGCGGAATGACCAGTGGGAGAGTCATCATCGCTCGCAAAACGCCATAGCCCTTGCGATCAGAATCCAACAACAACGCAATCAACATTCCCAAAACCAGTTGGAAGGACAACGCGATCAAAGTATAAAGAAGTGTATGCCACAGCGCATCCCACATGCGCGGGTCTTCAAAAATCTTGGTCCAATTATAAAGTGGGTCAAAAATTTCTTTACGGGTCGCTGCGTTCTTTCGGTAGAGCGTTTTGGTCAGCGCGGCGATGAGCGGGTAAACGCCAAACACAATCATCAAAGCAGAGGCGGGAAGAAGCCATGGTAATGGATGTTCTGACGTGAGCCAGTTGGGACGCTTCGAAATTCGCATTTCTACGCTGGTCATTTCAGGCCCAAAACATTCAGGCAGCCTCTGAAAATGACTGCACCGCAATCTTCGGTCACGCTAAATCCTCCCACGTCAAGAACTTATGTTCTTTTTTTTTACAATAGTTCACAAGACTTAAGTCTGGATTCAATTTATTGTCAATGAAGATTACGCGAGGCCAACAGAAATGCAAATTCCGCAAGCAGTTCTAGCCTTTCCGGTTGCGCCGAAGGGTTTTACAGTTTGAACAGAACTATGAAACCAGGCGCGCGGCAGCCGCTGTTGCGGGAACAGGCTCAGGCACAAAGACAATTACAGTTGGCTTAACGGCGACACCGTTTCCTGTGACTGGTCTTTATCAAGTCACACAGACTGTCAACGTTGTCTATTGATAAATAAAACACGGCTGCGTCAATAGACGCAATATTGAATATTAGAAAAACCACTTGTGAATTGAATTGTCACAAGTGGTTTTTTGTTGGGATTACTCTGACTTCGCAATGCAGGATTAAACCGCGAGATAACATGCAACCGAAATTCAAAAACCAATATAACCTCATGCGAAATTGAATTGAATTTGATCCAGTGCCATCCTTAATCAGCAATGAATCAATTGGCTTTACTTATTTTGCAAACAATTTTCAAACAATTTGCAAAGCCTTGAATTGACTCACTATTCAGCTGGTTCAAAATTTCAGTCTCGAGAGACTGATTCAAATTGAAACATTTTCGGGTTCAACAGTTAACCAGCCTTCTGAACCCCAGTTTAACGCGCCGAACGCTATCACTGGTTCAGGGAATAACCCAGCGGCTTATGTGAGTTTCTCACCTACGCAACGGTTTCAAATCTCTAGGTGCAATATTAATTCTAACAATCAAGGGTAATGTCATGCGTAAATATCTTCTCCCAATCGTTGCTGTAGCCAGCATCGTTGGTGCCTCTTCTGCCTTCGCTGCAACACAATCAGGCACATTCAATGTTCAAGTCACGATCGTTAAGGCCTGCTCAGTTTCAGCAACTGCCGTTAACTTCGGCAACCTTTCCACAATTGTCGGCAATGAAACTGCCAACTCGACTGTAAGTGTTGTTTGCAACGTTGGCACACCATACAACTTGTCGTTCATTTCTGCCAATAACGCAGCAATCACTGCTTCAGGAAGCTTGTTGAACGGCCTTAACAGCATTCCAGTTGCTTACGCTTTCGCAATTGGAGCTGCAGCAGGCACAGGCACAGCAACAAACACAATCGCTGTAAGCTTGCCAACCGCAACGCCATTTCCAACCGTTGGTCTCTATCAGGAAACACGCACGGTTTACGTGAACTACTAGGATTTGTTGGGGCTGCTTAGCCCAGCCTCGCAAAATTTAAAATATCGGCTGCCTCGGGATGAATAATCCCGGGGCGGTTTCGCTGAAACACATTCAAATTTAGGGGTATGATGATGAAAACCAAGGGTGGGACCTTCGTTCGTAATCTGGCACTGGCAACAAGTTTGCTCGCAGTGCCTTTTTCTGTTTCTGCAGCAACTTTGCAGGTCAGTCCAATTAACATTGAAGTTGTGGCTCCCGCCACAACGGCCACAGAAACGTTGAGCAACATCGATGGCAAAGGTGTTCTCAATTGCCAAGTGCGTGTGTTCAAGTGGAGCCAAGTCAACGGTGTCGAAAAACTTGAACCAACCAAAGACGTGGTGGCCAGCCCTCCCGCTTTGACAATTGGAGAAGGCAAGAACGCAACAGTGCGCATTGTGCGCCTGTCCAAGGCGCCAATCACAACCGAAGAGACTTACCGTCTTCTTGTTGACGAAATTCCGCCAGCTCCAACCAAAGGAACGCAAGCCGTTGCTTTTGCTGTGCGCCACAATATCCCGATATTTTTTGCGCCAGCTGGCCTTGCAACCAAAACTGACTGGACAGCAAAAGCAGTAAAGGGCGGCATTCGCTTGTCTGTGAACAATGTTGGTCAGCGCCATGTGCGCGTGGCTTCATTGGTCATGAGCGCTAACGGCAAGACCGATATTTATAACAATGGTCTCGCTGGTTATGCCCTTGCTGGGAGCAGCAATGGTTGGGTCGTTAAATCAAAAACCATCAAGTCAGGTAGCACTATCAAGATCACTGCCAAGGTAAACGATGCACCATTCGAAGCGACAGTTCAGGTTCAATAGGGAAATTCGTTTCCTTATTGCGATTCTGTTCGCTTCCGTATTTTTAGCGCCTTGGGCTTCGGCCCAAGGTTCAACACAACAGACGGGAGCGCGGGCTAAAAAAGCTATAGCAGAAACTGCTATGGCCGCGCCCGCTGTTGACGATATTCCAGCCGCAGGTCACCTGAATGAAGAACCTGCCGCGGAGCCATTAGAAAATGGTCAGGATATTCCGGGTGCAGGTCATTTAATTGATGAACCAACAACAGAGGCCACAGCCCCAAAATCGCCTGGCTTGCAACTGGATGTTCTGATCAATGGCTACAAAATTGATCTGGTGGCCGGATTTGTTCTGCTCCCTGATGGTTCGATCACTTCAAAGCGGTCAGAGCTCCGTGAACTTGGTCTGAAAGTTCAAGCAGATGGTAATGATGAAGAGCAAGTAAATCTAGCGACCGTTCCGGGCTTACAATTTAAATACGACCCAGCCGAACAAACGATTGACTTGCAGATTGCAGATGCAGGACGCGAGCCAAAATCGATCAATGTAATTCCGAAGAAAGAATTGCTCGTTGCTGAAAGTGACATGGGGCTCGTTCTGAATTATTCTGGCTATGGCGCTGTCAACCTTGATCTCGATGGAATGTCGACCAAGTTTTCCGGTGCATCGGCCAATCTTGATGCCCGCGCATTTTCGAAGTTCGGCGTCATTCAGCAAACTGGCATTCTGGGTACGACAACTTTTTCTGACTTAAACGCAATTCGTCTTGACTCCAATTGGTCTTATTCAAATCAAGACCGTGCTGAAACCTATACTGTTGGTGATGTGATTAGCGGTGGTTTGACTTGGACAAGGCCAGTTCGCATGGGTGGTGCTCAAGTGCAGCGCAATTTTGGTGTTCGCCCTGATTTAATCACGACACCCATGCCAAGCCTGTCAGGCAGTGCAGCAGTGCCTTCAACACTTGACGTCTATATTAACAACGCCAAAACCTTTTCTCAAAACATTGCGCCGGGGCCATTTAGCATTGATCGTTTACCTGTCATCACCAGCCAAGGTACGGCTCGTGTTGTTATAACGGATTCAACTGGACGCCAAACCCAAAGCGAAACCGAACTCTTTTCTTCAGCTTCATTATTGGCTCCAAAATTATTTGATTATTCGCTAGACCTTGGTTTGGCGCGGCGTAGTTTTGGCACTGAGAGTTTCGATTATGACAATCAGCTGATGGCCATCGCTAGCGCACGTTACGGGGTCAACAATGCATTCACTGCCGAAGCCCATGTCGAGGCACGCGCCGATATGATTGAAGGTGGTTTAGGTGGTGTTTTCGTCGCGGGCCCGTTTGGCACCTTCAACGCTGCTGCCGCCGCAAGTGCTTTCCAAGGAGAAGTTGGATTCTATGGATATGCCTCTTGGGAATTTGAATATAAAAATTTGATCACACGTGCTTCGACCGCAAGAACGTTTGGAAATTTTGTTGATCTTGCCGCAATCACTGAAATGCCGGTCAACGGTATTTACAAAAACGGTGTTGCCAAAGCGCTAGATCAACTCACAGTTTCATATGGGATTCCGACCTATGACATTGGCACAGGCCTAAGCCTCATTCACCAAGTCAAACAGGATGATACGGAGTCTCTGATCGTTGGCGCAAACATCACAAAATCTTTCCGCACTGATCTATCCGTTTATGCGAATGCCTATATCGATCTTGATAACAGTGCGGACTATGGAGCATTTGTTGGCTTTTCAATTCCATTTGGAAAAAACATTAACACATCGGGCGGCGGCAGCATTGTCAAAAATGCGCTTGCCGTATCAGCTGAAGTTTCTAAACCGCTTGATACCAGTTATGGTTCAACAGGCTGGCGCGTTTCTGCAACAGATTTGGATGGTGACAAACGCCTTTCGGCCGAAGGTGCTTATCGCGATTCCCACGGGCTTGTATCAGGCCGGCTGGCAAACGCTGGCGGCAAAATTAGCGGCAACGCTTCAATTGACGGGTCAATTGTTGCAACAAGATCGGGCGTATTCTTGGGCAACCCTATTGCTGATTCATTTGCCATTGTAGATGCAGGTGTTGAAGGCATTGATGTGAGTTATGAAAATCGGTTTGTGGGCAAGACAGGCAAAAATGGCAAGTTGCTTATCAGTCAACTCCATGCCTACCAAAACAGCAAAATTTCAATCGATCCACAAAATCTCCCGCTGAACAGCAGCGTTTCTGAAACTGAAAAGCATGTGGCAGCGCGTGCCAAAAGCGGTGTGTTGGTGGATTTTGGTGTGAAGAAAGATGGAAACGGCGTAATTGTGATTCTGAAAGATGCCAATGACAAATTTATCGCAACGGGCACCGAAATTAAAGTTGAAGGCAAGGACGAGGCATTTGTGATGGGCTATGATGGCGAAGTGTATCTCACCGATATTCCAGAACATGTAAAGCTCACGGCTGAGGGCGCAAATAGCACCTGCGCGGTCGAGTTTGATTTCAAGCCTGAAACCACAACGCAGACGTCAATCGGGCCACTGCAATGTCTTTAAGATTTGTTCTCATTTCATTGTTGATGATGTTCTTTGCACCTCAATCTGCCAATGCCCAGTCTTGCAATTTCACAATGACCGACATTAATTTTGGCAGCGTCAATTTGGGGTTAGGTGGTGCGCCAACAACCACAGGCACATTCACCGCCAATTGCACTGGCACACCAAACAGCACCATTACAATTTGCCCGAATATTGGCGATGGCACCGGAGGTTCAACATCGGGCAGTCCGAGGTTGCTCGCCAATGGCCCTCGCAGTGTTGCCTATAATTTATATCAGCCTTCGGGCCAAATTTGGGGTTCTTATGTATGGCCCTTTGCGCCCCGACCACCAACCTTATTGCTTACATTGAATGGAGCAGGCACGGGGTCAATGACCCAAACAATAAACGCCCAATTAACAGGGATATTGGCATTGGCACCTTCGGGTAATTATCAATCGTTTTATTCTGGCGCACATACAATTATTGACTACGGCTATGCACCCACGCAAACCTGCACTACGGTTTCGACGCGTGCGGCAAGAGCGCCCTTTACTGTGTTGACCCATAATAACAGCAGCTGCAATATCTCAACAACACCAATGAGTTTTGGCACGCGCGCCACTCTCGATACCGCGCAGACAGCGAGCAATCAAATTTCGGTAACTTGCACCAACGGCGTGAAATATGGTTTGGGCTTAAGCAACGGATCAAATGGCGGTACCGGCCCAACCAACCGATTTATGGCGAACTCCGCATCTGGGCAGAAAATTCAATACGGGATATATCAAAATTCCAGTTTCACCCAACAATGGGGAAACACATCTGGTGCAGACGTGATTTCGAGCACTGCAACGGGGTTGACCCAAGTTTATAACGCCTACGGCCAAATTCCAATTCAATCGACCCCACTTGGTGGGTCTTATGCAGATACTGTGGTTATTACACTGACCTATTAAGGTCTTCAGCTCAAATACTCATAACCCCAGTTGAACCGCGTACAATCAAATCAACATTCCACAATTCATGTGGAAGTTCAGTTTCGGGATCAGTGATGGTGCTCAACATCAATTCCGCAACACGAGTGCCCGCAGCACGAATTGATGAGCGCGTGGTTGTGAGCGATGGAACCAGGCCCTCAGCATTGAGAAATGGCAATCCGTCATCATGAGCGATAAGAGAAATATCCTTGCCGATCTGTAGTCCCATTTCATTGAGGGCACGCATGGCACCAGACACCAACAACATGCTGGAGAGCAACAAAGCTGTCGGTCGATTTGGCAATTGCAAGATCCGTTTACTTTGACGGTAGCCATTCTCTTCAGTCATCAATCCACTCGAAGTGATCAAAGGATCAAAATCAATTCCGCGATCAAGCAGCGCTCTTTCATAGCCCTGTTTGCGGTGAAGCGCGAAGGTCATATCTTCAAGACCATTGATGAGGCCAATGCGGCGATGGCCCAAATCCGTAAGCAGTTTCGTGGCTTTTTTAAATGCACCGCGATTATCGATATCGAGCCATGCATAGCCATCTTCATGTTCATCAAGGCGACCATGGACGATGAAAGGCAGTTTTAGAGAGTTCAGTAATGCAATACGCGGGTCACCAACTCGAGGGCCCAGCACAACAACACCGTCAACGGCACCGCCCTGTGCATAACGTCGGTAAACCGCAAGCTCATCTTCATTGCCGCCTGCGTGCAACATAACCTCAAAACCATGTGCAGAATAAACATCCGCGGCACCCGCCACGAAATCAGAAAAAAGAGGATCAATCATCAAAGAACGATCGGTAGGAAAGACATGGCCAATCGCGTGGCTGCGACCCGTGGCTAACCGCCTTGCGTGTGGGTTGGGCTGGTAACCAAGCTTGCGCGCTTCCTCGCCCACCCGACGTTTTGTTTCAGCGCCAACTTCGGGATAGCCATTCAAAGCACGGCTGACCGTGGTTGGCGAAAGATTGAGATGTTTAGCCAATTCTTTGAGATTCATGATTGATTACTGACACATTTCCAAAGCGCTTTCAATAATTGTTGCATTTGCAACATTCGATTTGGTGCGCCGCAACACAAAAACTATAAAAAACACCTTGACGTTTTTAATTATTGAAGCCATTAATTATTACTCAAAGCGCTTTGGAAAAAATCAAAAACACGTCCGATATGCGTTCTGTAATTATAAAATGAAGACTTTAATCGGGAGGAATATCACGTGAAGAGAGTTCTATTTATCAGCGCAGCTTTTGCTGCACTTGCCTTGGCAACACCGGCATTGGCCGAAATGAAATACAAGCCAGGCGAAGATGCCAAGTTCACTTGGGCAAATCTTGATGCCTTGAAGAAGGTTGATCTCAAGGGCGAAACCTTGACAATATTTGGCCCATGGCGCGGCGATGACGAAAAGCATGTTCAGGTCGTTTTGGATTATTTCCGTGAAGCCACAGGCGCTGACGTGAAATATTCGTCATCAGAAAATTATGAGCAACAGGTTGTAATCGATACATCAGCCGGCAGCCCTGCCAACATTTCTGTTTTGCCACAGCCTGGCTTAATTGCTGATCTCGCAGGCAAAGGCTTGCTTGCTCCACTTACAGCCGAAGACGCAAAATGGATGGCCGAAAATTATGGTGCTGGCCAATCATGGGTCGATCTCGGAACATCAAAGGGCAAAGACGGTGCCAGCAACTTCTACGGCTTCTCATATAAGACCGACGTGAAGAGCTTGGTTTGGTATAGCCCAGAAAACTTCAAGGACGCTGGCTACACAGTTCCAAAAACCATGGAAGATTTGATTGCGCTGTCTGATAAGATTGTGAAAGACGGCGGCAAGCCATGGTGCATTGGTCTGGGTTCAGGCGGTGCTACAGGCTGGCCAGCAACCGACTGGGTTGAGGACATTATGCTGCGCACACAAAAGCCAGAAGTTTATGATGGCTGGGTCAAAAACACAGTGAAGTTCACTGATCCTGCGGTCATCAAGGCTTTGGACATTTTTGGTTCATTTGCCAAGAATGATGCTTATGTTGACGGCGGCCACGCTGGCGTTGCTTCAATTGACTTCCGCGACAGCCCGAAGGGTCTCTTCTCAACACCACCAAAGTGCTACATGCATCACCAAGCGTCGTTCATTCCGTCCTTCTTCCCAGAAGGCACCAAAGTTGGAACAGACGCAGACTTCTTCTACTTTCCAACCTTTGCGTCGATGGCAGATCTTGGCACGCCGGTTCTCGGTGCTGGCACACTCTTCACCATCACCAAGGATTCCAAGTCAGCACGCGCCTTCATCGAATATTTGAAAATGCCCTTGGCTCATGAACTTTGGATGGCTGATGGTGGTTTCTTGACCCCGCTCAAGAGTGCCAATCCAGCAGCCTATGCCAGCGACGCAGCCCGCAAACAGGGTGCTATGATGGCTTCAGCTACAACATTCCGCTTCGACGGATCAGACATGATGCCCGGCAAAATCGGTGCTGGCGCATTCTGGACTGGCATGGTGGATTTTGTTGGTGGAAAATCATCGGCTGATACTGCCGCTGAAATCCAAAAAGCATGGGATGCTCTCAAGTAATTTTGGTTTCCTCTTATTAACAGCGACGAAAAAGCTCCGGACCGTTCCTCCCGGTCCGGAGCTTTTTATTTTCCGAGTTTAAATTTCGGCGGAGTTGGTTCAAATGACAGAGCAAATTATCTATGCATTCTTCACCGTAATCATCGGTGTTGGCGGATGTTTCGGTTATTTTTATGGATCGAATTGGTTGCTCGACCGGATTTTCCCGGCCAACGCCAATAATGACGCCAGCGCCGTGCGCAATTTAAAAATTCAATCCACAATCCGCCCATGGTTGTTCTTAGGGCCGGCCCTTCTTCTTCTCAGTGTGTATTTAATTTTCCCGGTCATTCAAACCTTCTGGCTTTCGTTTCATGATCGTGCTGGCGAAAAATATGTTGGCATGGCCAATTATATTTGGGCCTTTAATGACGACCAATTTCGCCTGTCCATTTTCAATAATATTTTGTGGCTCGCTGTGGTGCCAGCACTGTGCACACTCATGGGCCTTGTGATTGCGGTTCTGACGGATCGGTTATGGTGGGGCAATTTGGCGAAGAGCCTGATTTTCATGCCACTGGCTATCTCATTTGTGGGTGCCAGCGTGATCTGGAAATTTGTTTATGATTACCGGGGTGAAGGCCAAGATCAGATAGGCATCATCAACGCTATCGTCACTTATTTTGGTGGCTCGCCGCAAGTGTGGATTGCGCTTCCATTTTGGAATAATTTTTTCCTCATGGCCATTTTGGTTTGGATTCAAACCGGCTTTGCCACAGTTATTTTAGCAGCTGCTTTGCGCGGCATTCCTGAAGACACTCTTGAGGCTGCAACCATCGACGGTGCTGGCCCATTCAAAATCTTTTTCCGCATTATGGTTCCACAAATCTACGGCACCATTCTTGTGGTGTGGACAACAATTACAGTTCTGGTTCTGAAAATTTTCGACATTGTTTTGACCATGACAAACAGCCAGTGGGATACGTCTGTGTTGGCCAATCTCATGTTCGATTGGATGTTCAGAGGTGGTGGTGATTTTGGTCGAGGTGCAGCCATCGCCATCGTCATCATGGTCGCCGTGTTACCGATAATGATTTGGAACATTCGCCAAGCCAATAATGAGCAGGGGGGACACTGATATGCTGAAACGCTTGCAACTTGAACCTTCCCGCCTGCTGCTCAATATCGCGGTCATTTTTATCATCGCGTTATGGACGTTTCCGACAGCTGGCCTTCTGATCAGCTCGCTGCGTGATAAGAATGATATTGCTGCATCCGGTTGGTGGACTGCGCTTTCAAGTGCAGACCGCAAACAAGTGGGCCGTATGAAAGGCTCAGCTGACCAAGTTGAAAAAGACGGAAAATTTGTGATCTCCGGAAACCTCTTTGAGGGTGCAGATGCAGCTTCGGGTAAGGTTTCGGCCTTCGGCACGAAGGTTCAAACACCCGGAGCCAATCCAGTGGGGTCGACCGTAGCGCTTGATTCTGGCCAGACCCTCACCGTAAGTGTTGATGGTTCCTACACTCTCACTTCACCAACTAAATTTGCAGATGAACGTGGCAGTCGAATATTTTTTGTGTCATCACAGCCACCACGTTTCACGTTAGATAATTATCAAAACGTTTTATTCTCCGAAGGTATTGGCAGATCTTTCATCAATTCACTCACTGTCACGATTCCTGCAACCATCATTCCAATTTTAATTGCGGCGTTTGCGGCCTACGCACTGGCGTGGATGAAACTTCCATTTCGAGGTCTCCTCATCGCCATCATTGTTGGTCTGTTGGTTGTGCCATTGCAAATGTCACTTATTCCACTGCTCAAACTTTATAATGCAGCGGGAACTTTTCTGGGTGTGCCGTCTAAAACCTATCTCGGAATTTGGTTGGCGCATACGGGCTTTGGCCTGCCTTTCGCGATTTATTTGTTGCGGAGTTACATCGCGGGCTTGCCCAAGGATTTAATTGAATCCGCGCAAATTGATGGCGCAAATGATTTCAAAATTTTCCGCCGCATTGTTTTGCCGTTGTGTTTCCCAGCGCTTGCCTCATTCGCCATTTTCCAATTCCTTTGGGTCTGGAATGATTTGCTCGTGGCCATCGTGTTCTTGGGCAGTGGGCCAGACCAACTGGTTCTCACCGGAAAGCTCAATGCCCTGCTGGGGTCACGCGGCGGCAATTGGGAAATTCTCACGGCATCCGCCTTTGTGACGATCATCGTTCCACTCACTGTATTCTTCTCACTACAAAGATATTTCGTGCGCGGGCTTCTTGCTGGCTCAGTAAAGGGAGGCTAATCATGGCTGATATCAAGCTCACCAATCTTAACAAATCTTACGGTACGGTTCACATTCTGAAAGACGTGAACCTCGACATCAAGTCGGGCGAGTTCATCGTTTTCGTGGGCCCATCAGGCTGCGGCAAGTCAACATTGCTGCGTTCAATTTCGGGGTTGGATCAAGCCAGCTCCGGCACAATTGAAATTGACAATGCTGTGGTCAATGAAGTGCCACCATCGAAACGGGGCATCGCCATGGTGTTCCAATCTTATGCGCTTTATCCGCATATGAGTGTTTTTGAAAACATTGGCTTTGCCTTGGAAAATCAAGGCCTCAGCCGCGCCGAGATTAAAATCAAGGTTGAAGCCGTGGGTGAAATGCTTCAACTCACCAGCTATCTCACACGCTTACCAAAAGCTCTCTCCGGTGGTCAGCGTCAGCGTGTTGCCATCGGACGTGCGATCGTGCGCGGAGCCAAGGTGTTTTTGTTTGACGAACCACTCTCAAATCTCGATGCGGCATTGCGCGTTCAGATGCGCATGGAAATTGCCAAGCTCAAGCGCGATTTGCCTAAAACCACCATGGTCTATGTGACCCATGACCAAGTGGAAGCCATGACCATGGCTGACCGCATCGTGGTGTTGCAAGCAGGCAGGGTGATGCAGGTGGGAACACCTATGGAACTTTATGAAGCCCCCAATAGCGTTTTCGTAGCGGGGTTCATTGGCTCTCCAAAAATGAATTTCATCACTGGTGTACCTGCTGAAAAATTGAAAGCCAAAACTATTGGCGTTCGTCCTGAACACTTTGAATTTTCGACATCCAAGACTGATATTGCAGGCACTTTAGATTATACGGAAGTTTTAGGCAGTGACAGTTTTCTCTATGTTACCACGCCAACAGGCATGCTAACGGTGCGTCGGCCTGGACGGACGGAATTTAAAACAGGCCAGAAACTGCATTTGAAACCAATCGCTCAGCATGTGCACCGCTTTGGTGAAGACGACATGCGCCTTGCAAAATAACTGGGATTATGACGATGACGATACGCACTTTGATCTGGCACGAACACCGCCACGAACAAACCAATAAGCTTGTGGCCAGCCTTTATCCTGAAGGCATGCATGGCGCTTTGAAGAATGCTTATAAGGGCGACAAGGATTTTGTCGTCAGTCATGCTCTGCTCGACGATGATGCAGAACATGGCCTTTCACAGAAACGCTTAGATGAGACCGACGTATTATTATGGTGGGGCCACGCCGCCCACGGTGATGTGAGCGATGTGATTGTTGAACGTGTTGCCAAGCGTGTGTGGGAAGGCATGGGGTTGATTGTTTTACACTCCGGACATTATTCTAAAATATTCAAAAAATTGATGGGAACACCTTGCTCTTTGAAATGGCGCGAAGCTGGCGAGAAGGAACGTGTCTGGATCATCAATCCAAATCATCCAATTGCAGCTGGCCTGCCCGAAATGATCGAAATCGAAAATGAAGAGATGTATGGCGAACCATTCTCCATTCCTGAACCTTTGGAAACAGTGATGATCTCGCATTTTGAAGGCGGCGAAGTGTTTCGCTCTGGCGTCACCTACCAACGTGGTGCTGGCAAAGTGTTTTACTTCCGGCCCGGCCATGAAGCCTATACCGCCTATCACAATCCGCTGGTACTGAAAGTGATCAAGAATGCCACGCGTTGGGCTTATAACCCTGCGAAAGCTTGGGTTGGCATTCACCCATCGCCGAATGTGCCTCATGACAAAGCTCCCATCCCACTCGAAGTGAAGGGGCCGACACTGCACACAGCAGGCGAGGAAGGTTTTAGATAATGACCAAGAAAGTTCGTTTGTTTGTGTTGGGCACGGGCGGCATGGCCGCGGCCCATTGCAAAGCTTTCAATGCTGACCCCCGTGTTGAAATTGTGGGCTGTGCCGACATTGAATTGGCCCGCGCTGAAAAATTCAGCAAGGAACATCACGCTGGCAAAGCTTTTGGATCATTGGATGAAGCAATCAAATGGGGTGAGTTTGATGCCGTCACCAATGTGACACCCGACAGCATTCACCATCCGACAACAATGAAAGTTCTTGCCGCCAAAAAACATATCCTCTGTGAAAAGCCTTTGGCCGAAAATTTCACCCTCGCCGATGAAATGGCCACGACGGCAGAAAAATTGGGCGTGATCAATATGGTCAATTTGACCTATCGCGGTGTGGCTGGCCTTCAAGCGGCAAAGCGCATTATTGCTTCGGGTGAACTTGGCGAAATCCGCCATGTTGAATCGTCTTATCGTCAAAGCTGGCTGGTGGGCAACCATTGGGGCGCATGGGATAAGCTGCCTATGTGGCTGTGGCGCCTGTCAGAAAAACACGGCTCCAAGGGCGTACTTGGCGATGTCGGTATTCACATTCTGGACTTCACAACTTTCGCCATCGGCATGATGCCGACCTCTATTCAGGCCCGTCTCAAAACCTTCAAAAAAGCGCCCGACGACAAGATTGGTGAATATGTTCTTGATGCTAATGATTCAGCCACTATGTCAGTCGAATTTGAAAACGGTGCATTGGGCGTGATCCATGCCAGTCGGTTTATGACGGGTTATGGCAACACTTTGAAGCTGCATGTATTCGGCACCAAGGGCGGGCTTGAACTCGAAAACGATCACGACCGCACAATTTTGCGGGTGTGCTCAGGCGAGGACGTGCACACCCAAGCATGGCGCGACATTGTGCGCACAGAGGCCGAACCAACAAACTATCATAAATTCATTTCAGCCATTGTTTCCGGCAAAAATGGCGATCCTTCATTCAGGAGGGCTGCAGATTTGCAGAAGATTTTAGACCTTTGTTACAGCAAAGAAGCCTCGGCAGGAGCCAAGATTTAAGCTTTCGAGAAGACGGGCCTCGACCATGGCCCGTCACTCGTTTAAACTCTAGCTAATGACTCATATTCCGAAAAACATAACAGGCGATGATAAACTGCCGGTGGCGACATCTGATTTTATTGAAGCCATGAGCCAACACGCGGCTTCGGTCACCATCGTCACAACGATCGAAGGTGATGTGCACTATGGCCTCACTGCTACTGCCGTCTGCTCGCTGACAGCAACGCCGCCACGCATGTTAGTGTGCATCAACAAGTCTGGCTCTTCACATGAGAAAATATTGGGAGCAGGCATTTTTGCGGTCAATGTTTTGTCGGAAGATCAAGAGAATGTGGCCAAAGCTTTTTCGGGCATGCTGGGCAAAGAATTTGATCGGTTTTCGGCAGGTGACTGGACGATGCTGGCAACGGGTTGCCCTATTTTGAAAGACTCATCTTCGTCGTTTGATTGCAAGCTGGTGCAAACCATCGATCAAACAACCCACACCATATTCATTGGCGAAGTCCTGGCCACGACCACAAAGCCGGGTCATGATTCATTGGTCTATGCAGACCGTCGGTTCCGACATTTGCGAAAGTCTGTCGCCCTGCCACAAAAAGACAATATTGAGAATTTGTAAGAGAATAAACTTACCCCGCATTGGTAAGTGAGTTTCTCTGAAACTACGTGTTGGGTTCCGATTGTTCTGGTTTTAATGTCTTAGCATGATCGGCGGATTGCTTAATCTGTTGCTTGCGCTTTTTCATATTCGCCTTCAACGCCTCGGCCTCGCGTTTTTTGCGTTCTAGCGTGCGAGTGGGGAGAGACTTGTCGTTCATGAATCAAGATAAAACATGAAGGCCTGAAAAACGCAAGAAGCGGCATTTCTTGTTCGCGCAATCTTTCATTTTTTCAAGAATGAAATGGGAAAAGTGTTTCTGGCACACCGTGCACATTAGTTTTCATTGAAAACAGATCACCAGATTGCGGAAATT